>CAXQRU010000001.1:0-8546 GCA_964226685.1 Polaribacter sp.
AACGATCGTGACTGGAGTTCAGACGTGTGCTCTTCCGATCTCCACAAAAAACAAAAATTATAAATTTTCTTCGGCAAATTCTGCCAAGCGGCTTCTCTCAATTCCATTCACATGCATGATGCCAGCATGAGAATAGTGCTTGGACTTTTCCACCAAATAGGTTAATCCTGATGTCAGCGGTGTGATGTACTTATTATCAATTTGCGCCAAGTTACCCAATACTACGATTTTGGAGTTAACTCCCACTCGAGTGATAATGGACTTTAATTGGAACTGGGTAAGCCCTTGGCTTTCATCGATTATAATATAGGCATTATTAAATGAACGGCCGCGCATAAAGTTTAATGATTTAAACTGTATGTTGGCTTTTTCTTTAACGTATTCAATACTGCTGAAACTATGCTCATCACTGCCATGAAGCACTTCAAGGTTATCGTCAAACGCGGCCAACCAGGGCGCCATTTTTTCCTCCTCAGTACCCGGCAAGAAACCAATATCCTCAGCAATAGGTGGCGTGGAGCGAGCTACAATCAATTTATTAAAGCGCTTTTCTTCCATAATTGCGTGCAGCCCATAGGCCAAAGCTAACAGGGTTTTACCTGAACCTGCAGGACCTGTGAGCACCGTCATATCAATATCATCGTGATTTAAAAGAAATAGGGCCATCGCCTGCTCTATATTTCGCGGAGCGATCCCCCAATATCGTTGATGCATTAAGCGCGCTCGATTAACGTCTAGGATATGAACATACTCATCATCCTTTGCAATGACGAAGCCTGCAAAATCGGTGTTATCAAGAATAAACTGACAGGGATATGCATCAGGCAACGCTTTTGCTTCGACAATGTGCACGGTTAAACTGCCTCGTGTTTCCGTGCGAACACTTTCTATACCCGACCAAAACCCCTTTTCAAAGAAGGTGTAGCCCTTAGCCATATGATCCAAGTCATCAATGACCTTATCATTGCGATAATCTTCAACGTAATCTAAGCCCGAACCTTTGGCTTTCAAGCGCATATTGATATCTTTGGTTACCAAACAAACAAAGGCATCTGGATTAGCCCCCTGAAGATTCAAGGCGACATTAATGATGCGGTTATCATTAGCATGTTCTTGGGAGGTGTTTAAAAATGGAATATTTTTATCACTGGTAATCCTTTGGTCGGCAAAAATCGCCAGGGTTCCTAGCTTTTTCATTCCTTCGGGGCCAGGAATTTTGACTCCTCGTTGAATATCCTTTGGTGATGCATTCACTAGAATTTTATCAATATTATTAATGGCTATTCGAGCTTCTCGGCTAACATCCTTTTCTCTTCGATCTTTTATCAGATCTAACTCTTCCAACACTGTCATGGGAACAACAACCCGATGTTCGGCAAAGGCGTTGATCGCCATTGGGTCATGAAGTAAAACGTTGGTATCTAGAATATAAATTTTTTCCATATACAGCTCCAGGATTGGCTAATGAATGGACAATGGTCGCGATTTGAGGCTTTGAAAAGACTAGAGGAGGATTAGATGGCCAGTTTTGGCCAACGGGATTGTTGCTGATTTTCACAAGCGATAGTGACATAAACTACTCAGCAGTTGAGTAAGTGTAGGTTACGTCTTTGTGAAACAGAAAGTCAACTAGAAAGGGTGTGCTTATAGCAAAATAACATAAGGCCAGGTCGTTAATAACAAAATAACGACCTGGAACGACTTACTCAGCCGCTTCGCTTGTCTCTTCAGTGGCTTCTGGCTCAGCTGGCTTTGACGCTGGCAGGGTAATTAAGCCTTCAGCCAATAAAATTTTGGCCTTTTCATCGCCATTGATGGCTTTATGATTAGTATTTTTAACAGCATAACGACCATCTTTGCGTTTAAAGATAGCGTACTCGGCGGTTTTTTTGACAGTTTTCATTGCCTTTCCTCATAAGAATAAAATGGAGGCGCAAGTGTACCAGCCAATAATGGGATTACCAACATTAATGTCAATTATCGCTAGGCACCTCTGTGCTTTCACCCTACAATAGAGGGCTTTACGTCAGAAATTAAGGCCTACAACTCGTTTTATGTGCAGCGAAATCCCTACAAGGCGGCCGATAACGCCCTTGCTCGACTCGATTGACCACCCAAGCGATTTGCGCCGGCTTGGTGAAAGCCAATTAACTTTATTAGCCAATGAGCTACGGCAATATTTACTGTATTGTGTAGGACAAACTGGTGGACACTTTGGAGCAGGCCTTGGCGTGGTAGAACTGACCATTGCACTCCACTATGTTTTCAGCACCCCCCATGACCGCTTGGTCTGGGATGTTGGCCATCAAACTTACCCTCACAAGATATTGACCGGCCGACGAGAACAAATGCTGTCGATGAGACAAAAAGAGGGCTTGGCAGGCTTTCCTAAACGGGAGGAAAGTGAATTTGATACTTTCGGCGTTGGACACTCAAGCACATCGATCAGCGCTGCTTTGGGTATGGCGCTGGGCAGTCGTCACGCCGGCATCAGTCGCCAGCATGTAGCTATTATTGGCGACGGTGCCATGACGGCGGGCATGGCCTTCGAAGCACTTAACCACGCCGCTCACACCGATACCGACCTATTAGTGATACTAAATGACAACAACATGTCCATATCGCCCAATGTCGGCGGCCTGGCCGATTACTTTTCTAAAATCTGGGCTAGCGACTTATATAATGCACTGAAAGAAAATAGCAAACGGGTGTTGACACGCATCCCTCCTGCTCACGAATTTGCTAAACGCACTAAAGATCACGTTAAGGGCTTGCTCTCACCAGGTTCATTATTTGAAGAAATCGGGTTTAATTATATCGGCCCAATCGATGGCCATAATGTCAATCAGTTGGTCAGTTATTTGCGAAAAATGACTCATATTAAGGGGCCAAAGCTTTTACATGTAATCACTCAAAAAGGCAAAGGCTTCACTCCGGCCGAGCATGATCCAGTGGGATATCACGCGCTCTCTAAGATAGAACCGAAAAAGACGACACCAACCGCGCCCAAAGCACCCAAATACCAGGATGTTTTTGGTCAATGGTTATGCGATACAGCTGAGCAAGACTCTTCATTATTAGCCATTACTCCCGCCATGTGCGAAGGCTCGGGAATGGTGGAATATGCCAAGCGTTTTCCCAAGCGCTTCTTTGATGTCGCCATCGCCGAGCAACATGCGGTCACTCTTGCCGCCGGCTTAGCCTGTGAAGGACTCAAGCCTGTCGTTGCGATTTATTCGACGTTTTTGCAACGTGCCTATGACCAACTGATTCATGATGTTGCCATCCAAAAGCTTGATGTTACCTTTGGGATTGATCGGGCAGGACTCGTGGGCGAGGATGGCCCTACTCACGCGGGTAGTTTCGATATTTCATTCCTACGCTGCATCCCAAATATGATCATTGCTACTCCAAGTGATGAAAACGAATGCCGGCAATTATTGAACAGCGCCTATGATTTTCAAGGCCCCGCCGCTGTTCGCTATCCTCGCGGAGGCGGCACCGGTGCTCCAATCACAATTGCAAACGAGCATTGGCCTGTAGGCAAAGCCATCAGTAAACGAGAAGGCAAAGGTATTGCCCTTTTAAACTTTGGCCCTCTGCTACCCGAAGTGATGAAAGCCGCAGAGCAATTAGATGCCGCTGTTTGGGATATGCGCTGGGTGAAACCTCTGGATACCGCTTTATTAAATAGTATCCACCAAAACTTCAGTGCCATCGGCGTCATTGAGGAAAATACAGTCGCTGGCGGAGCAGGTAGCGCTGTCAGTGAATACCTCCATTCCATTGACTCAAAAGTAAGATTGGAATTAATGGGGCTTCCAGACCAATTTTGCGAACATGGCACCAGAGAAGCGTTACTGGCCGAGCTGGGATTGGATTGCCAAGGTATTGTGCTGAGAATGCGCTCATGATACGGCTTATTGTAGGCTTGCTGTGCCTTAGCTTACTTGCCTGCGGCCAAAGCCAACTTCCAGAAATGACACTGCTCGCCAAGGAAGGTATCAGCTTAAACATTCCAAAAAACTGGCAATTAGTTGAAAAAACCTCCAACTCTGAGCGCAGAGCAGTCATTATTAAAGGGCCTGAAATTACCCTCACCATCGAAGTCGACAAACTCAGGCAATGGCAAATTGATGAATATTTCCAGGAAAAGCTCTCGCAGGAAACCGCCACTCACCCAAGTAACCACCCTGATATTGTGTTGGGGCAAGCACAGCGACTTGAACTTTTGGGTAATTACGCCATTATCGACCTAAAATCTCCAACTGTTCGCCGTTTTTTAGAAACCACGGTCAGCACCAGAGGAAATCACACCACATTCATCACCTTCAGCCTCCCTCTTGAGAAAAAAGATGAAATGCAACGCCTAATTGACGCCATAATCAAGAGCATAAACATTCGCTAATCTATTGTGCTTTGCAGCATTTAGACCTACACTACGGCTTCCAATAACCAACTCAAGGGGTAAGGTATGGGTTTATTTGATTACGTGTCATCGATGGGAAAGAAGTTATTTAGCCAAGAAGATGAGGCAGCTGCCAAAATTAAAGCAGCTATTGAAGAGAACAACCCAGGCATCACCAATTTGGATGTTTCCTATGCCGAGGGTAAAGTCACATTATCAGGAACCGCGAGCCAATCAGATGCCATGGAAAAAGCCGTGCTAATCGCAGGTAACGTTCAAGGCGTTAGCCAGGTCGCTTCCAACATTGATGCTCCCGCTCCTTCTGAGCAAACGCTATACTACACTATTCAATCTGGCGACTCTTTATCAAAAATTGCGAAGGAATACTTAGGAAACGCCATGGATTATGGGAAAATTTTTGAGGCAAATAGAGAAGTGATAAAGGACCCCAATTTAATTTATCCGGGCCAAAAAATCCGCATTCCAATTAGTGAAGAGGCTGTCGTTTAAAGTCTTAGACTATTAAGCTGGTGGTCACAAAACTGTAGATCATCAGCTTGTCTAGCTGGCCTAGATCCGTAAACTGCACACCATAAACATATTCATTATGTGCCGGTTTTGCAACCGAACGAATGATTGCTTTAATGACCACAACATCCTCCTGCTCCAACACCGTGATTCTGGTGGTGAGCTTTAATTGATTACCCTCCCTACCTAGAGCTTTTTCGCTGTGTATTTTTGCACCATCGACACTTAAATCGTTAATAACAACTCCACAAGACGTGCCGCCACCAAAATCAGAAAAAACGCTGGCATCCAAACTGACGCTTGCTCGAATACTGTTTCTAACCTCTCCAATTTCAATTGATGTCGGTTCTGAAAGGTGCAAATGATGATAGGGCGAGGTCGCCACCGATGTCACCTGGCTTCTAAAGGCACAAGCCGAACGCAGATGATTGGCAAAAAAACGAAGAATAACACTGGTGCCGGCCTTGCACGATAGCGGTTTGCCTCCCTGAACCGGTGTTGTCACAATCAAGCCCTTACCTGGGCGAAACCCCACATAAAGAGACGTACCTTTAAACTGGGCAAATTGATCTGATCTTAGGTCAACCTTTACGCCCGGCAACAGTTTTAAGTCATTAAAATCATACGATGCAGTCATACCCATCAGTATAGCTTGGATATTGCAAAATATTATCCAAGACTAACGAGGGCGTGCTCTCATTTTACGAAGCTTGAGCATCCTAGCCACCACCATCACCACAAGTAGGACTATAAACAAACCTAAGACCTTAAACACCACTAAAAAGGCCTTGGGTTCATCTTCAGGAAAGGCTGACAACAAATAATTGCGAGACCATTGATCCAATGCGCTATCACCGCCACTAAAAGCGTCTTTAGAATCAGACTGCAGGGTAACTACAGGGTCTTTTACCAAGCTTTCAAGCGCGATGGGCTTAAGGCCAGGAACACTCAAAATTTTAGTTACATCTGGCTCTTCTGGTGGCAATTCTATATCAGCACCATCGACAGGGCCTGCCAAAGCTGACATAGACAAAATGAAAAATGATAGTAGCGTGAGAATGACTCTAAACATAATCGTTAAGCAAAAAACCAGCGAATGAGTATATAACCAATAACACAAAAATCAAATTCTCTTATACCAAATGAGCATCATTTCACAATTTTTCCACGCCATACGGCCAAGTGCACAAGCTTAAATTCTGTTATCCTTGTGCCTTTTAAAACTATCACAACCATGAAGAGGCGATAGAATGCCACGTTACCGATCAAAAACCACTACATCAGGTCGCAATATGGCCGGTGCGCGCGCCCTTTGGCGAGCCACAGGCATGAAAGATGATGATTTTCAAAAACCTATTATTGCGGTTGCCAACTCCTTTACCCAATTCGTTCCTGGCCATGTCCATCTAAAGGACATGGGTCAACTGGTCGCCAGAGAGATCGAAAAAGCGGGGGGAGTCGCTAAGGAGTTTAACACCATTGCAGTGGATGATGGTATCGCTATGGGACATGATGGCATGCTTTATAGCCTCCCTTCGAGAGATATTATTGCCGATTCAGTTGAATACATGGTCAATGCCCACTGTGCTGACGCTCTAGTTTGTATATCCAACTGCGATAAAATCACCCCCGGCATGCTCATGGCCGCTATGCGCCTTAACATCCCCGCTATTTTCGTCTCTGGCGGCCCCATGGAAGCCGGCAAAACCAAGCTTTCCGAGCACAAACTGGATTTAGTTGATGCCATGGTCATCGCCGTGGACGACAATGCTGATGAAGAAACCGTTGCTGAATACGAGCGAAGCGCTTGCCCAACCTGCGGCTCATGCTCGGGCATGTTCACCGCTAATTCGATGAACTGCTTGACCGAAGCACTGGGCCTTAGCCTTCCCGGTAACGGTACCACTCTAGCTACACATTCAGATAGGCGTACCCTGTTTGAAACGGCCGGCCACAAAATTGTCGAACTCGCCAAACGTTACTATGAAGAAGACGATGAATCAGTTCTACCTAGAAATATCGGCCAGTTAGCTGCATTTAAAAATGCTATGGCGCTCGATATCGCCATGGGTGGTTCAACCAATACTATCTTACATTTATTGGCGGCGGCTCAAGAAGCTGAACTTGATTTTACGATGAAGGACATTGACGAATTAAGCCATAAGATTCCACAGCTCTGTAAAGTAGCACCGAACACCCCGAAATATCATATTGAGGATGTTCACCGAGCCGGTGGCGTGATGGCCATTTTGGGCGAATTGGATCGTGCTGGCGTGTTGGATACTAGTATCCCCACAGTGCATAGCGCCAGCTTAAAAGAGGCATTAGATCAATGGGATATTATGCGTTCACCAAGCCCAGAAGTCATACAATTCTTCAAAGCCGGCCCCGCAGGTATTCCTACGCAAACCGCGTTTAGTCAAAGCACTCGCTGGCCAACACTGGATGCCGATCGAGAGCATGGCTGTATCCGCCATCATGAACATGCATTTAGCCAAGAAGGCGGGCTTGCCGTTTTATATGGCAATATCGCTGAAAAAGGCTGTGTGGTAAAAACGGCTGGCGTCGATGAAGATATCCTAGTCTTTGAAGGCTCGGCTTATGTTACCGAGTCACAAGATCAAGCGGTTGCAGACATCTTAGACGACAAAGTCAAAGCGGGTGATGTGGTGATTGTTCGCTACGAAGGCCCTCGAGGTGGCCCTGGTATGCAAGAGATGCTCTACCCCACTAGTTACATCAAATCTAAAGGCCTGGGTAAGGCTTGCGCCCTACTGACTGACGGCCGCTTCTCTGGCGGCACCTCGGGCTTATCGATTGGTCATGTGTCACCAGAAGCGGCCGCTGGCGGCGCCATAGGCTTGATCAAAACCGGCGATAAAATTCGCATCGACATCCCTAACCGTACTATCAATGTGCTTTTGGATCAGGACGAACTTGACCAACGTCGCACGGAGCAAGACGCCAAAGGTTGGAAGCCCGTTGAAAGCCGGCCACGTAAAGTCAGCGCAGCGTTAAAAGCTTATGCGTTGTTGGCCACCAGTGCTGACCAAGGCGCGGTTAGAGATCTCTCAGCTCTAAACTAACCAAATAAAGCCTCAATCAAAGGTTGGCCTTGGTAGGCCAACCTAAAAATTTGCTTACACCATCTGTGGATTATGGACAAACAAATCGAATACTACTGGATCGGCCACCATTTGCGCCGTTGGTCGGGGTAGCATTAATTGGGTTGTTTGCTCCAAATCTCGCCCACAAAGCTCCACTTGCATGATCCCTCGCATAGCCCGGAACGGGATTGCTGTTCAATGCCGCTTTACTAGCCAACTCGGGCAGCCCGATCACGTTCATGTCGGTGATGTAACAACGCCCTAGAAAACCACTTAATTTAACGAGTGGAGACACTTCGTTGATGGTCTCTGACTCGTAGATCAAGCTAAAGCCATGTAATCTCTCGAACAACGAATGGTTCGCGATTGTATAGGCATTATTTAAAGAAAAACATACTGCCCTTTAAAAAGCCTCATTGATTCTTTATGCATATCAGAAGGGCAAAAAGGTGGTTTATACTTCCTATCAGATCGGAAGAGCGTCGTGTCGGGAAAGAGTGTAT
>CAXQRU010000002.1:0-33205 GCA_964226685.1 Polaribacter sp.
ACGTGTGCTCTTCCGATCTCTTTGGCTTTGGCAAATTGAAAACGCTCAAGATATCGGTAAACTTCGGCTAAATCGTGTTGATAGGGGTCAATACTTTGATCTTCTTCGATATACTCTGAATCAATCATTTTAGGGTTGATCAATAGGCAGGCCACAATGGCAACAAACCCTGCAATAAAGCCACCAATATGTGCCATAAAAGCAACGTTGGAGCCGTCATTAAAGAAGAAGTCATAGGCTTCCTTGCCAATATAGAAGGGTAATATCAATAGCGCAGGCACTCTAAAATAACCGACAAAAACAAAAAACCAATAGAAAAACTCAATTTTTCGTAAGCGAAACACACTGACATACATGGCCATCACCCCAGAAATGGCACCTGAGGCGCCGACCAAAGGCATATTCGCAAGTTGGCCAAAAAACGAATGCATTAAGCCGCCGGCAACGCCTGCCCCTAAATAAAAAGCTAAAAACCGCCAATGGCCAATGGCGGCTTCTACGGCAAAGCCACAGACAATTAGGAAGAAAAGATTGCCCAATAAATGCATCAAGTCGCCATGTAAAAATTGGTGGGTAAAGAGTGTAACGATGGAGAACTTTTCTGGGTACAAGCCAAAAGCGATATAGCTAATAGATTCCATGGTATTTTGGATTTGAACTCGCTCGCGCTCCAAGGCAATATCAGAGTGATATGACTCTAGGTAATCATAAAAGTCGACACGAGTAAGAATGTATTGTGCTTTGATGATATCTTCGCTGGAACTCAAATCGTCAGATAGCTGTTGCTCTTGATTCTGTTGTAAGTATTTTTCAAATAAAGGCCATTCTGTTTTTATGAAGTTACTCTTAAAATAGGAGTTGAGCGCTTGGTTTTGTTTCTGATCATCACCCGATTGATAAGCTACATAAATAATAATATTGATCAGCACAATGCTAATCAACACGAGTGGCGCATGCTTCCAATCAAAGCGTTTTTCGGTGGGGATGATGATCATGCCCTGTCGACCTTATTCAGATTATAATTAATTCAGCCTATAAACAGTGTATCTCTTGAGCTTGTCATGTCAACCAAAGCCTTAATCCAGCATACAGCATGCGGTTTTTCCGATGATTTTGATACCCGCATGGATGGCTTGAGTGGTCTCATAAGCATAGTTCAAACGAAAGCAGTTTTGGTACTTGTTGCCAGCAGCGCTGAATAAAATCCCAGGCGCTATGCTGACCTCCATTTGATTGAGTCGTTGATTCAGTGCCACCGTATCAATGGCCTTGGGAAGTTCGACCCATAACAAAAAGCCGCCTTGCGGGAAGGAGGTTTTGGTTCCTGTTGGAAAGTAGCGTTTAATCCAGTCGATGACGGTGTTGCGATTGTTCATATATTGGCTGCGCATTTTGCGCAAATGCCGCTCGTGATGCCCCTGGGCAATAAACTCTGCAATGGCCCTAGGCTGCAAAATCGAGCTGCAGGCGGTAGAGACATATTTCATATGCATCACTTGCTCAACATAGCGCCCAGGTGCGCACCAGCCGGTTCGAAGCGCTGGTGAGAGCGTTTTCGAGAAGGAGGAGCATAGTAAAACACGGCCATCGGTATCGAAAGATTTGATGGTGCGGGGCCTTGGGTAGCTGTAGGACAAGTCACCATAAATATCATCTTCAATAATGGCTAAGTCGTACTGCTCGGCGAGCATTAATAGGGCCTCTTTGTTGGCATCAGGCATGGTGTAGCCCAGTGGATTATTGCAAATGGGCGTGAGTTGTATGGCTGTGATGGGCCATTGCTCTAGAGCCAGCTTGAGAGCGTCAATACTGATGCCGGTTTCGGGATGAGTAGGAATCTCTAGCGCTTTTAAACCAATGGCTTGTAAGGTTTGCATAGAGCCATAAAAACTGGGCGAGTCGATGGCAATAATATCGCCGGCTTTTGCAATTGAGCGCATACTGCATGACAGCGCCTCTTGGCAGCCAGTGGTGATGACGATGTCATCCGGGTGCAGGCGGCAGCCAGAATCAATCATCAAGCGGGCGATGTGCCGGCGCAGCTCTTCTGCCCCTTGCAATGAGTCGTAACCTAAAGCGGAGACATCCTTACGTTTTGTAATGCTTGCCAAGATTTTTGAAATGGGGCTAAGTGTGGGTGCTCTAACATCCGGGGTGCCCCGACCCAAGGCGCAGTGGTTATCCCGTTCGTGACTTCTTAGCAGCTCAACCACCAGCTCCCATTGCGAGACTTCCAGAGGTTTGTGAGCGGGGCGGCTGATATCGGGCAATTCTGGTGCTGATTGCGCCAAGACGTAATAGCCCGATTTGGGGCGCACCTCCACACAGTGCCGATCGGCCAGTAGGTTGTATGCCTCTTGCACCGTACTGATACTGACCTTGTGTTGTTGGCTCATTTGTCGGATTGAGGGTAGCTTATCGCCTGGGCGAAAGTAGCCTTGGTCAATTCGTTGAGATAGCTCCTCGGCAAGTGTTTCGTAAAGTGTCATGGTCGTACCTAGTAATTTTGTCATTGTTTCCAGTACAGATTTTGATTTTTTAAGCAGTATAGATAGATATTTGCTTATCTGTATTGCAATAAATAATTTTTTTCTGAATCTGTACTCATTACTGATCTAAGCGTAATCTTTCTTCTCAGAATAAACAACCAATAAAGGAGTCTGAGATGAAAAATTTATCTATTGAACCATCAGTTCGTCCCGACATCCGGGCGACACTACTTTCGAGAGCAAAACAAGCGATGGCACTTTACGCTCGTCGTTACCGCACTCGACAAGCCATCAAGCAGCTATCCGATGAGGATTTGATTGATATTGGTATCAACGTATCCGAAGCGAAAGCAGAAGCCGCCAAGCCATTTTGGCGGCAATAGGAGGGTGCCTTGGAGTCTATCTTTGCACTCGGCTTGTTTGCCCTCGTTATGACCACAACGCCAGGCCCCAATAATATTTTATTGGTGGCCTCCAGTGGGAGGCTCTGGCTAACCCTAGTTTCTCTCTGCGTGAGTCCAAAACGTTCATAGGCAAGGCGAGTTTCGCAGCCTAATGGCCATAGTCCTTAGCAAGAAGCTCAACGCAGTATATGGGCGTTTTGGCCACGCCCTTCGGGGCCGGCCGGTTTGTCCGATATCGTTGTTGCTCCTTTTTGCAAGGTCTAGACATTGCTACAAAGAAGCGTCTAGATCTCGAACAAACCGGCTAGGCCAGAGAAAAGCTAGGGTTAGCCAGAGCCTCCTAAACTTTGGCTTTCAAAGAACACTCCCACATGCGCTCGGCGTGGTGCTGGGAGTACCCTTGGTGGTGGCTTTGGCGGTATTGGGGTTAGGGCAAGTGTTAGCGTCAAACGCTTATCTGCAATCGGCATTGCATTGGATCGGTGCAGCCTATTTGCTGTTTTTGGCTTACAAAATCGCGGTCATGCAAACGGTGGAATCAGAGAAGCCAATCAACCAGCCCGTCACTTTTTTGCAAGCGTTTTTCTTTCAAATGGCGAACCCCAAAAATTGGGTTGCCGTGGTGGCATTAAGTGGTTTGGTGGTGGTCGAGCAACGTTTCGAGCAGCTTCTGATCATTATGTTGGTATTCTTATTCGCAGCGCTTTGCAGTACCAGTTTGTGGGTTTTGGGCGGTTCGATGATGAGTAAATTGCTTCGAGAGGCTAGCCATAGAAGCATGATGAATAAGATGATGGCGGTGTTATTGATCGGGTCTTTGGCGCCAGTGTATTTTTAGCATTTAGGAGAGGGGTATGAGTGTAGAGCAGTATTGGCTATTTGTATTTTTTACTGTATTAGTCGTGGTTTCACCGGGGCCGGCGGTCTTTCACACTATTAATAATGGCTTAAATTATGGCGTGCGAGCTTCAAGTTTTGGGGTTCTTGGTAATGTGGTCGCTATGTTGATTCTGGTGGCTTTGAGTATTGCGGGTATAGGCGCTTTGATTGTCAGCTCCGAGTCAATATTTATGGTATTAAAGTTTGTGGGTGCTCTTTATCTTTGCTATTTGGGGGTAAAGCTTTGGTTTCGTTGTTCAAGTGTTTCAGGTCGCTTGCATATTGAGCCTTTGAAGAGCAGTAAAATCAAGATGTTTCGAGAATCTTTTTTTGTAACGGCCAGTAATCCTAAAGCTTTAGCTTTGGTTACCGCATTACTTCCACAGTTTATTCGTGTGGGTGAAGAATTTTCTTCGCAGTTTTTATTAATGGGCTTGACGGTAGCGGCCATTCAATTTTCGGTGTTGATGTTTTATGCCTGGGCGGCTAGTAAGATGAGAGTATTTCTTGAAGTTGACCGTACTAGAGGGCTTCTTAATAAAGTAACGGGAAGTGTGTTAATGGTGTTTGGTTTTTCTTTGGCAGTTTTTAACTAAGCTACTTTTATATTGTCTTGCCAATGCTCATAATAGGTAAATAAAGTCCGAGCAGCAAAAATACCAATAATAGGGTGGGTAATAATAAGCAAAGAGCGCTGGGTATTTTGTCAAATAATAGCAGCAGACTACTGAAAACGGCAATTGGGACTAGGATATGCCAGGCATAAGCGTTTAGGTCGAGTACCAAGATGGAGATCGCTGGAATATCGGTTCCAAAACTGGCAAAAGTGTTTTCAAAAAGAGGGATATGATAAAAAAGGGCGTAGCACACAGCCAGTATTAATGCGCTTATGCCGCCAAGTAACATGTTCTTCATGTAGTCGCTCAATCAGTGTTTTTTTGAGTTTATCATGATTAGTTGGCTTTAGTAGATGAGAAAATTAAGCAAACCAGCGAGCATGCTGCCCGCTGGTTGCTTAACGGTAAAACTAGTGGCCAAACTGCACCACTATACCACTCCTTAGTTCAGCAGGCCGTGATTTCTGGCGATCTCAAGGGTCTTTGGTGGCATACCGCAGAACGATTTGACGGCTCCTGAAAAGGTTGCTGCAGCACCAACTGCTGTGCCAATTTTCCCCCCTTGAGAATCGGCGACATGCTCGGCGCCTGGAAACTTCCCAGCTGCCATCGAGGTTAGTACTGATCCTGCGGTCAGATTCAGCGCCGCTGCGCCTCCGTAAACATAACCCTCAAGCAATACGGTCTCTTGCTCTTCAAACAAGAATGGCGTTCGGGGTTCGGGCTTTGGAGGACCTTCGCACATGCCTTTAAGACCCAAGAGCCCAGTGACGGCACTGGTGACGATCAGCCCCTTTTGGGCGACACCTGGAATTTCAGCGGCAAGGAAGCCGGTAGTTCCAGAAATGGCTATGGCCCCCATGTCCCTGAAGCCTTTCATGAAGGCCTTTCCTGACATCATGTGCAGTGCCTCCATCTTGTGGCGGTTTATGGTTTGATCGGCTATCGTGCTAACCGCTCTGGCTGTTGTAGTTTGAGATTGATTTAAGCCAACTCGGCCCATTTCAATGTCACCAGCACGGTTTGCTTGTTGATTTGCATTTACATTCATCATACAAATTCCTTTTGTAAAAATGTACTACAGTTGAGGTAACCCATACCTATTGGTATGAGAGCTGATAGCACCTGCTACCAGTGGCGCGAATTCTACCCTGATAAAAGAGGATTCTCAAGACATTGGTGGAATTTTTTTGAGGTTTTTATGGTTTTCTGTGGGTGATTTTTGGGTGAAAAGCCGCTCTTTTTTCATGGGGGCTATCGGTGGTATTTTGGTGTAAATCGTAGGGCTTTGCTTTGATGAAAATTGTGGATTTCATACTTTTCAGGAAGGTTCGCGCCATCAATTGCTATAAAAAAATAAGCCATTCTGTTGGTGGATGACTATCGTTTTCACCTTAAGTTCAAAAATTAAAAAAAATATTTTCATGAACTTTTCAATTTGTCTTCATGTCTTAATCGTACCTTGAATATTTCAGGTCTTTAAATTCAAATCTATTTAGGAGATTACTATGAGTGTTGCAAAAAAAGTGAGTTTGGCTTCTGCGGTTTTATCAATGGCGTTGAGTGCCTCTGTGATGGCAGCCGATCAACCAGCGGGTAGTTCAGGTGCAGCAATTGATGCTGGCGATAAAGTTCATTGTTATGGCGTACATTCTTGTAAAGGTCAAGCCGACTGCAAAACTGCTGAGCATAGCTGTAAAGGTCAGAACAGTTGCAGTGGTCACGGCTTTAAAGGTATGGAAGCGAAAGCCTGTTTAGACGCTGGCGGCACCATTGGCGATATTAAGTAATTTTTTGATGACAGGGACGTCGTTATTCTTAAGGTGATTTATGTTAGGTTTTGGCCTTGGCTTACGAACACAACACTACCACGATTTTTTAAATGAACCGCAGCCAGTCGATTGGCTAGAAATTATTTCTGATAATTATTTAGTGGATGGCGGCAAGCCGCTCTCTATGCTCGATCAAATTCGCGAGCGTTATCCGATGGTGATGCACGGTGTGTCGATGTCGATTGGTGCTGTTAACGGTGTTGATAAAAGCTACCTAAAAAAACTCAAGGCGCTCGAGCAGCGAGTGCAGCCACTGTGGATTTCTGATCACCTCTGTTGGACGGGGGTACATGGAAAAGTCATGCACGATTTGTTGCCTCTCCCTTTTACTGAAGAAGCCTTGCATGTTGTTAAAAATAATATTGCCCTGGTGCAAGAATATATGCAGCGCCCATTAGTGATTGAAAATGTTTCTAGTTATGTCGAATTTGCTTGCTCGGAAATGACCGAGTGGGAATTTTTAAGTGAGCTATGTCAAACAACGGGTTGCCAGTTGTTGTTAGATATTAATAATATTTACGTGAGTGCATTTAATCACGGTTTCTCGTCAATGGATTTTCTACAAGGTATTCCTGTCGGTAGTGTGGCGCAATTTCATTTGGCGGGTCACCAAAATAATGGCAATCATTTAATTGATACTCATGATCACCCAGTGTGTGATGGTGTTTGGTCCTTGTATCGAGAGGCTTTGAAGCGTTTTGGCAATATTCCTACCATGATTGAACGCGACGATCATATTCCTGAGTTGCCAGAGTTATTGGCTGAGCTAGAAACGGCGAGGTCAATTGCCAAAGAAGAACTGGCAGATAAAAAGGTGGCCTCATGAGTTTAGAGCTATTACAAGCGCGCTTTCAAAAACAGCTACTTAATGAGACTTGTGAAAGCCCAAATTGGATTGCCCAGTCGCAGGGTTTGTCTGCTGGTCAGCGTTTGGGGATTTATCATAATGCTTATCGCGCGCGCTTATTGGGATCTTTGCGAGATACTTTTGAACATACTGCCAACTATCTAGGCGATGAGCCTTTTGAGCCATTGGCGTTGGGCTATATCCAGGCTCATGCGCCAGAGCATCATAATATTGCCAATTACGGGCAAAGCTTTCCAGATTATTTAAAACAGCGAGAACATGGCTTAGCTGCAGAGCTGGCTGCGATGGATTGGGTGTTAAGGCGAGCGTTTGATGGTGAAAATGCACAGCCAATGAACCGCGAAGATTTAGCGGCTCTGTTTTCTGATGGGGGTGATTTTGCACCGGTGCCGACCTTAATGCTTTGTCAGCACCACTTTAATACGTTAGCCATTTGGCAGGCGGTGAATCAAGAGCAAGTGCCGCCAGAATCGATTCGTTTAGAGGCGGCGGTTGATGTGGTGGTCTGGCGCAAGGGCTTATCTCCACACTTTTGTAGTCTTGCGCCGATTGAAGCTCAAACGCTTGCTTATTTTAAGCAAGGCTTGAGTATTGATCAGGTGGTTGAATCTTTGCAGGCTGACTATCCCAATGAGGATATTGTTTCCGCCTTGGGTGGCTATATTGCCAAATGGGTCGATGATGAGATGTTGACTTTAACAAAGCCGCTCTAAAATCACATTTAAAAACCGTTGGCCAACTTGTGTGGTTTTAATTTTTTCTGTGATCGGTTCAATCAGCCCATCTTCAATATGTTTTTGAAGTTGTTGTTTAAGTTGGTTGAGTGCAGTTCCAGTACGTTGTTCAAAAAGTACAGTTTCAGCTCCTGAGGTCAAGCGCAGCGCATTCATTAAAAATTCAAACATTAAATCTGATGAATCAACATTTGTGAATTTGCCTTGGGTGTTGCGCAGATAATCTTCTGGTTTACGCGTTTTTTGCGTTCTTATAATTTGTTGTACTTCCACTTGAGTAATTTTGCCATGGGCGCCAGCGCCAATGCCGAGGTAATCCCCAAATTGCCAATAATTGAGATTATGTGCGGCTTGTCGGCCTCTTTGGCTAAAGGCAGAGACTTCATATTGTTCATAACCCGCGTCTAAGAGTTGTTGCTCGCCTTGCTGCTGGATGTCGTGCAGGCTGTCTTCAATGGGCAGTGTTGGAGGGTATTTATAAAATTCGGTATTGGGCTCAATAGTCAGCTGGTACCAGGAGATATGAGTGGGTTGATGACTGATAGCTTGGGCCAGGTCGCTCATGGCGTCTTCCGTGGTTTGCCCTGGAAGACCGTGCATTAAATCCAAATTGAAATTGCTAAAGCCAGCTTTACGTGCGCTGTCAATGGCGCTGTGGGCGTGTTCGGCTTGGTGGATTCTTCCAAGTTTTGCAAGATGCTGATCGTTAAAGCTCTGAATGCCAATGGACAAACGGTTGACGCCCGCCTGAAAATAGCCTTCAAACTTACCTTGCTCAACGGTACCTGGGTTTGCTTCTAATGTAATTTCAATATTGTTTTCAAAACCGATGGTGTCTTTGGCCGCCTGGATAATGCGCTCGATCGATTGAGCTTGAAATAAGCTCGGCGTGCCACCGCCGAAAAAAATGCTTACCAGAGATCGCCCTTGAGCAAACTCGGCTTGCTGTTGTATATCTTGAATTAATGCCTCAATGTATTGGGCCTCTGGAATTTGTTTGGCTTCATGACTGTTGAAATCACAATAAGGACATTTACGTACACACCAGGGGATGTGCACGTAGAGTGATAGCGGCGGCAGTGTTAGCATTACGTTTGTTTCAGTTGTTCTATCAGTGAGGCGCAGGCGCGGGCACGATGACTCATAGCGGCTTTGACTTCTTTGGGAAGTTCTGCGCTGCTGCACTGATGGGACTCAACCCAAAATAGGGGGTCGTAACCAAAGCCACCATCGCCACGAGGTTCGTGCAAGATGGAACCTTCCCATGTGCCTTGAGCAATAATCGGGGTGGGGTCATTGGAGCGAGACATATACACTAAGACACATTGGTAGCGAGCCCGTCGATTGGTTTGTCCTTCCATTACCTCCAGTAGCGCGCGATTATTAGCGGCGTTATCGCCATGAGTGCCTCCAAAACGTGCCGAGTAAATTCCTGGAGCGCCTTTTAAGACTTCGACTTCAATGCCTGAGTCATCGGCAATCGCCGGTAGGCCTGTAATTCGTGATGCGTGCCGAGCTTTAATGATCGCATTCTCGACAAAGCTGAGGCCCGTCTCTTCAGCGTCATCTACACCTAAAGTTTTTTGCGCAACGATGCTCATATCGAGTGGGGCGAGTAGGTCATTAAATTCTTTCAGCTTACCTGGGTTATTGCTGGCGAGTACGACCGTTTTCATTAGATATGGCTCTTGTAGAGTTTGCGTGTGAATGTGAAGGTTTCTGGCTCATCTTTTGAAGATATTTGAACGGAGATATCAAAGTGCATGATCTCTTCATTTCTAAATGGCACTGGAACTAAGTAGTACGTAGTATCTTTTTCTTCAATTTTAATGAATTCGAGATCAACATGTTGTTGTAGCATATTCCTAGATTTGCCAAACAGCCGAAATACCTCAATACCAAAGCCACCATTTTTGGGAATAATTGCAATGTTGAGGTACGCTAGTTTATCCCCACGCTTTAATTGAAGGCGCTCGGCCACTTCAGCGGGAATGCTTAGGCTATCAAATAAATTATAGTGGACGGTGTGTTCCTCAAGTGAATGGGTTACATCAATCGCTTGAGTATTGAAAGATAGGCTTAACAATAGGAGTAAAGATAATAATAGTTTCATCGTTTTGTTAAATGGTAGAGGGCAGTATCGCCAAATAAGTTAGGGTGAATTCGACGGGCGAGTTGATCAAACTTACCCACGCTCGTTACCTGTCGGTCTAAAATAGTGATGTTCATATCGCGGCACAGAACCTCAAAATCCTTAATCGTACAGAAGTGAATATTAGGGGTGTTGTACCACTCAAAAGGCAGTAAATCGGAAACTGGCATACGCCCTCGAAGTAAAAGATGAGTTCTGGCTTTCCAGTGGCCAAAGTTCGGAAAGGTGACGATGCACTCTTTGCCAACTCTGAGCATCTCAGCAAGCACCGCATCGGGTTGCTTCATGACTTGCAAGGCTTGAGTCATGAGTACGACATCAAAGCTGTCGTCGTTGAAGTTGGCCAAGCCTTTATCGATGTCCTGCTCAATGACATTGATGCCTTTGCTGATGCATTCGTTGATGTGCTTAGCATCAATTTCTAAACCAAAGCCTCTAATATTTTTGCTGGTTTTAAGCGCATGTAATAGAGAGCCATCGCCGCAACCTAAATCTAGGACATGAGCACCGGGGCTGATGTAACTGTCAATTAAATACTGATACATTTACACCTCGATCCGATTCATATAGCGGCTGAATACTTGGTGATATCTGGCGCTGGGAACGAGAAAGGCATCGTGTCCATAGGCCGATTCAATTTCGGCGTAGCAGGTATCTTTTTTGGCTTGTAGCAATGCTTGTACAATTTCTTGCGAGCGCGCTGGTGCAAAGCGCCAATCGGTCGTAAAGGAAATCACCAAAAAACCACATTGTGCATGGCTAAAAGCGTGAGCTGGATCATCGCCGTATTCTCTGGCTAGATCAAAGTAGTCGAGCGCCTTGGTCATCAACAGGTAGGTGTTGGCATCAAAGGCTTTTGAAAACGCGCTGCCTTGATGACGAAGGTAACTTTCTATCTCAAATTCCACCGGTTCGCTAGAGCCTTGGGCAAAGGTTCCAGACTTTAGCTCGCGCCCAAATTTTTTGCCCATGCCATCGTCAGATAAATACGTAATATGGCCAATCATTCTGGCAACGGATAAACCCTGCTTAGGATAGGTATTGTGTTCCAGATAATGACCCTGATGAAAGGCAGGGTCAGCGGTAATGGCTTGTCTGGCAGTTTCATTGAACGCAATGTTTTGAGCCGTTAGTTTTAAGGCAGATGCAATGACGACGCAGTGGCGCAAACGCTCTGGGTATTCAAGCGACCAGCGCATGGCTTGCATGCCCCCAAGGCTGCCCCCGACAACCGCCGCCCATTGGTCTATACCCAAATAGTCGGCTAATTTGGCTTGGCTGTTGACCCAATCTCGAACCCGCAGGGGAGGGAAGTCGGCGCCCCATGCTTTGCCAGTTTTGGGGTTGATACTCGATGGGCCTGTAGAGCCATGACAGCCGCCGATATTGTTGAGGCAGACTACAAAAAATTTGTCTGTATCAATGGCCTTTTTCGGGCCGATGTAGTGGTTCCACCAGCCCGGTTTACGATCGCCCTCATAAAGACCAGCGCAGTGGTGATTGCCCGATAGAGCATGGCAGATGAGTACCGCATTGGAGCGATTTGCATTTAATGTACCGTAGGTTTCATACACCAGCTCAACGTGTTCAAGAGTATCACCGCAAGCAAGATGGAACGGCTCGTCGATGACGAAGGTGGCTGGAGTTACCAGCCCTAGGCTTTCTTGAGGAAAGTTGTCGATCATGTCATTGTTCTGTGAAAAGCTGCACTATAACACAAGCCCTATTGGTTTTTTCAATTACAGCCCAGGGATCGTTGCTGCGTATTGACCAAAGTTATTGCCAATCACAATATTGATGACTTGTATAATCAACAAGGCAACTAGAGGTGTGAAATCCAAACCTCCCATGGGCGGAATCATTCGTCTTATAGGGCGCAATATTGGTTCGATCAGGCTGTGAATAATACTGATAACCGGGCTGCGCGAGGTCGGTGCGACCCAGCTGACAATCACTAAAATAAATATCCCAAAAAGGTAGATATTGAGCACGGTGACGACAAGGCCGAGTAGGGTTAAGCCGATGAGCAATCCAATAGAATGCATTTTGCCTAAAATCACACACAGCAACAAAATGGTGACCATCTGAACGCCATACGCCACTACTAGACAGGCGACATCCACACCAAAAAAACCGGGAATGATTTTGCGAAGCGGCATTAATAAGGGGTTGGTTGCCTTGGCGATAAATTGGGAAACCGGGTTGTAGAAGTCTGCGCGAACCACTTGCAGCATAAAGCGGGCAATCACAATGGTGAGATACAACGATGCCAGGGTACCCACTAAAAAAATCAAAATTTGTTGTGTGGTAGACATGAAAATGGGCTCCCGATTAGTCAGCAAGTTCTTGTGATAGAGTGATGGATCTGTTTTTGGCCGCTCGCATGGCTTCATCTACGATATCAACAAACGCTCGGTTTTCAAAGCTTTGGATGGCTTTCTCGGTGGTGCCATTAGGCGAGGTAACGCGACGGCGCAATTCTTTGAGGTCACAATCGCTTTGAAGTGCCAAGGTGGCCGCACCCAGGGCAGTTTGTTTGACCAGTGCATTGGCACTCTCAGCCGATAAGCCCTGACGGATCGCACTTTCTACCATCGCCTCCATCAGCAAAAAGAAATAGGCGGGGCCGCTGCCTGATGTGGCTGTGATGGTATCGATTAGCGTTTCGTCCTCTACCCAGCAATGGCTGCCAATAGTACTCATGATTTGGTCGACTAGCTGCTTTTGTGGCTCGCTAACTTGATCGTTGGCAAAGAGACCAGAGGCGCCTTGCTGGACGAGTGCTGGAGTGTTTGGCATGCAGCGAACAATGGCTTGCTCTTTTTCTAGCCACTGGCTCATTTGAGCACAGGTAATTCCGGCTGCGATGGAGAGCAATAGGCTATCAGAGCGAATGGAACCGCGAATATCCCTCAGCACTGTTTTCATTAATTGTGGTTTAACCGCTAAGAGCACTAGGTCACGATCACAGACGGTTTTATTTTCTTGAGTGATATGAATGCCATAGTTGGCTTGTAGTTGGTTTAGCGCTTCACGGTTAGGGTCGCTGGCTATGATCTGTTCAGCGGGAGTTCCCTGTTTGATTAAGCCACCAATGATGCTGGTGGCCATATTGCCAGCGCCAATAAAAGCAATGGTTGTCATGTTTTTTCCTAGTTAAGTGCGTTGGCCGAAAATGGCGGTGCCAATTCTGACCATGGTGGCCCCGTTGGCAATCGCGGGGGCTAAATCATTACTCATGCCCATTGAAAGTGTATCGATGCTATCATACCGCTTTTGTAAAGTTTTAAATACTTGGGCGACTTTGGCAAAGCTTATTTCTGGATTTTGCTCTGGATCAGGAATGGCCATTAATCCACGCAACTTAAGTTTTGGAAGTTGCACGATGCTCTCAGTCAACTCTGTTATTTCGGTTAGATCTGCGCCAGCTTTTTGAGACTCTTGATCGACATTGTATTGAATCAATACATTCAGTGGCGGCATGTCTTCAGGGCGTTGATCGTTGAGTCTGGTGGCAATTTTTAACCGATCAAGGCTGTGAATCCAATCGAAGTGTGTGGCTAGGCTGCGAGTTTTATTGGATTGAATAGGGCCAATAAAATGCCATTCAATATCCAGGTCTGACAAGGCTTGTTGCTTGTCGAGAGCCTCTTGGCAGTAGTTTTCTGCGAAAAAGCGTTGGCCAGACTCAAAGGCTTCCCGAATGGCTTGGGCTGGATGTTTCTTGCTCACAGCCAGCAATTGAACTTCATCAGGTGCTCGTTGGGCTGCTTTGCAGGCTTCGCGAATACTATCTCTGACTTTGAGAATATTTTGCTCAATCATAGTGTGGTCATGTTGTTTTTTGTGACTGGGTCGTGCGAATCTACAGATGTGTGATCGCACAGCTTGCGTAAAAGCGAGCTATAGTTAATGATTAGGAGAACAGGGTCAACCCTAGATCGCGATTCACTTTACAGTAGAAGGCATATTCTCTATGGATATTACTGAGTTACTAGCATTTAGTGCAAAACAGGGCGCGTCCGATTTACACCTTTCGGCCGGCCTGCCACCCATGATTCGTATCGATGGTGATATTCGTCGAGTCAATTTGCCCGCCATGGAGCACAAGCAAGTTCATGGTCTCATTTATGAAATTATGAATGATAAACAGCGCAAAGATTTCGAAGAGTTTTTGGAAACGGACTTTTCTTTTGAGGTTCCTGGCGTTGCTCGTTTCCGTGTGAACGCTTTTAATCACAATCGCGGTGCTGGTGCCGTGTTTCGTACTATTCCCTCAAAAGTATTGACCATGGAAGAGCTGGGTATGGGGCAGGTATTTCGCGATATTGTGGCGGTGCCTAGAGGCTTGGTGCTAGTGACTGGGCCAACCGGCTCGGGTAAGTCCACCACCCTGGCCGCCATGATGGATTATCTAAACGATAACAAATACGAACATATCCTGACCATTGAAGACCCCATCGAATTCGTGCACGAAAGTAAAAAGTGCCTGGTTAACCAGCGTGAGGTGCATCGCGATACACATGGCTTTACTGAAGCGCTTCGATCCGCTCTGCGGGAAGACCCGGATATTATTCTGGTGGGCGAGATGCGGGATTTGGAAACCATCCGCCTGGCTTTAACCGCAGCAGAAACGGGTCACTTGGTATTTGGTACCCTGCATACGACCTCGGCGGCTAAAACCATTGACCGGATTGTGGATGTATTCCCGGCCACTGAAAAGGCCATGGTGCGCTCGATGCTGTCGGAGTCACTGGAGGCGGTGATTTCTCAAACGCTTCTCAAAAAGAATGGCGGTGGTCGTGTGGCTGCGCATGAGATTATGCGTGGTACCCCTGCAATTCGTAACTTGATTCGTGAGGATAAGGTTGCCCAGATGTACTCCGCGATTCAAACCGGGGGTTCTCTGGGAATGCAAACGATGGATCAATGCTTGGAGGATTTGGTCAGTCGGCGCATCATCACTCGAGAAATTGCGCGTGAGAAAGCCAAAAACAAAGATAATTTCTAGGAGGTAAGCCGTGGAGTTTGAAAAATTATTAAGAGTCATGGTCGAAAAGGGAGCGTCTGACCTGTTTATCACGGCTGGTATACCCCCCTCGATTAAGCAGCATGGGCGAGTGGTGCCTCTGACATCGACCCCTTTGTCGCCTGAGAAAACTCGCGAATTGGTGCTCTCAACCATGAACGAGCGCCAGCGCAAAGAGTTTTTGGAAACCAAAGAGATGAACTTTGCCATCAGTGCTCGCAGCATTGGTCGTTTTCGTTGTAGTGCGTTTTATCAGCGTAACTTGGCGGGCATGGTCTTGCGTCGTATTGAAACTCACATCCCTAAAATTGATGATTTGGGTTTGCCTGAAGTTATTAAAGACCTAGCGATGACCAAGCGCGGTTTGATCATATTTGTGGGTGCAACGGGTACGGGTAAATCGACCTCATTGGCCTCGATGATTGGACATCGTAATCGTAACAGTAAAGGTCATATCATTTCAGTTGAGGATCCCATCGAATTTATTCACCAGCATCAGGGTTGTATTGTGACTCAGCGAGAGGTGGGCATCGATACCGAGTCCTTTGAAGTGGCGCTCAAAAATACTCTGCGTCAGGCACCGGATGTGATCTTAATTGGTGAGGTGCGAACCCGGGAAACTATGGAGCACGCAATCGCCTTTGCTGAAACGGGTCACCTTTGTCTGTGTACGTTGCACGCCAACAACGCCAACCAGGCGTTGGATCGTATCATCCACTTTTTCCCTGCCGATCGTCATCAGCAGTTATGGATGGATCTATCTTTGAATTTGCGAGCCCTGGTGGCCCAGCAGTTAATACCAACACCCGATGGCAATGGTCGTCGAGCCTGTTTGGAGGTGATGCTCAATACGCCGTTAGCGTCTGACTTGATTCGAAAAGGGGCTGTTCATGAGTTGAAAGAACTGATGAAGAAATCCAACGAAGTGGGTATGCAAACCTTCGACCAAGCGCTCTATGAGCTTTATGATCGCGGTGAGATTACCTATGAAGATGCATTGGCTCACGCAGACTCCGCTAACGATCTGCGCTTGATGATTAAGCTAGCTTCCGAAACCGATGCCGATTATTTAACGAATGCAGCGGATGAGTTATCCATAAAAGAGGATGATGGCGGCAAGGGTGGAATGTTTGGCCGGTAATGGTTCAACGTTCAAAAAGCCAGGATTCTAATAGAATGCGTGCAGCGATGGAGTCAATGGGTTCATCTCTGTAATTGCCTTTGTGGCCCCTCAATTTGGCCTCTTCTTTAGCTTCAAAGGTTGAAAGTCGCTCGTCGATCAACTCCACAGGGATCTCGTAACGTGCGGCCAATCGCCTAGCAAACTTCCGAGCCCGAAGGCAAAAATCACTGACACTGCCATCCATATTGAGGGGATCACCGACCAATAGGTGGTTTGGTTGCCATTCTTGAATCAACTGTTCGATATCTGGCCACTGAGGTATACCGTCTCTCGCTCGTATAGGAGGGAGTTCTTGGCCGCTGCCTGTGAGTGTTTGGCCGACAGCCACACCGATGGAGCGGCTACCAAAATCGAAGGCCATAGCGGTGATAGGAGGCACTAGGCGTGGCCAGATTGGTTGCAGATCAAGCTGACATCAATGCCCAGCTTTTTAGCGGCCCCCCGCCAGCGATGTTCTAAGGGGTGGTTGAATAAAATATCCTTATCCGCACGAATGGTTAACCAGCTATTACTTGATATTTCATCCTCAAGCTGGCCAGCTTCCCAGCCAGCATAACCGAGCATCATCAATGACTTGGAGGGGCCATAGCCTGCTGCAATGTCCCTTAAAATGTCTTTCGAGGTTGTCAATGAAATGCCATCCTCGAGGGGCATTGTCGACTCCCATTGTCGATCATCACTGTGCAGTACAAAGCCTCGGTCGGTTTGCACTGGGCCACCGGCCAGCAATGGTAACCGTTTCTGAGGGCACAGGCTGTCGTCCAGCTCTAATTGCAAAAATAGATCGCCAAATGTGATATTGGTTGCATGATTAATGACAAGGCCAGCCGCTCCTTTATCGCTATGATCAAACACATAGACGACGGATTGGTTGAAGTAGGGGCCTTCGACATTTGGCATGGCGATTAGAAAGTGATGGAAAAAATTATTCTCAAGCATGCAAGCTTAGCCTTCCGTTGTTAAGCCATTGATTTCAAAATGTAATGTGCGAATGACTTCCAGTTTGTTAAGGCCTTCATACGACTTTGGAAATGGCTCAAATGGAGCGGCCAGCCTGATGATTTGCCTCGCGGCTTCATCCAATAAGGAATGGCCTGAGGACGATAAAATGGTGACTTGCTGCAAAGAACCATCTGGCTTGATAACGCACAGTAGCTGCAGGCTGCCCGTAATTTTGCCGCTGAGTGCCTCTTGCGGGAAGTTGGCATTGCCAACTCGTTCTACTTGTTGACTCCAGCTAAGCAGGTATTGAGCATCATCAGAGGCCTTGGCCGAAACCTGAGTCAATCGTTTGACTTTGGGGCGATTGGCATATTCCTGCCTGGCTTTGGCCAGTTCAGCTTCTAGGCTCGCTATTTCAGGGCTGTACATCATCAGGGTTTGCTCGGCATTGCCCTCTTGACGCTCTTCCTCGCTCTCGGTCTCTGTCTCGTCGGTACTTTTATTGGAGTTTTTGGCAGTTAGAACTCGCTGGTCATTATTGCCGCCTTCCTGCTGCTTGATTTGTGGTGGTGGGGCAATATCATTGACGGTGTTGTTATTGAAGTCGGCATCTCTATCGGTGGTGACTTTTTTGACTTCATTCTCGGTTCCGCTCCCTTCTTGGTTAAATTGAGCCATAAAGTCGGCTATTTCAGGGGCACTCTGTGAAGGTTGGGTGGCCAGTGTTACATTAATTTGAGGGGGTAGGTTTGGCATTGAAACGCTAAAGCCAATTCCGAAGATGATCGCTGCATGCACAACAATGGCGAGAAACGTTGTGAAACTCAAACGTTCACGGGTGCCAGCCAGATCATCCTCAAAGAACTGATCTTGACTATTTTTGTTATCATTTTGCTTATTCATGGTTGTAGCTTTAATCGTCTCTCAATGGCATCCATCAGTCTGCCGCCAATGTCAGTATTATAGGCTGCATCAATCTCTCTGGCACAGGTTGGGCTGGTAATATTAATTTCAGTTAGATAATCACCAATTACATCAATCCCAGCAAATAAAATTCCCTCTTTAACCAATTTAGGTGCGATTTCGCTCGCAATCTGTGCATCTCTCTCTGTCAATGGTTGAGCCTGTCCTCTGCCGCCAGCGGCTAGATTACCACGAGTTTCGCCCTTAGCGGGTATTCTTGCTAAGCAAAAGGGAACTGCTTCACCATCTACAATCAAAATTCTTTTGTCGCCATTGCTAATATCGGGAATAAACTGTTGAGCCATGATGGCCTGCTGCCCTTGTTGAGTCAGCATTTCGATGATCACACTCAGGTTTTTTTCCTCGGGGCCACAACGAAATATGCCCTGTCCGCCCATGCCATTGAGGGGCTTGATTACGATATCTTGGTATTTTTGGTGAAACGCTTTTATGATGGCCGCTTGCTGGCTGACTACCAGTGGTGGGCAGCACTTTGGAAAGAGCGTGGCGAATAATTTTTCGTTAAAGCTCCTGAGTGCGTTTGGAGCGTTGACGATCAAAGAGCCCTCTTGTTCGGCCATGTCCAATATATGTGTTGCGTACAAAAACTCGCTATCAAAGGGTGGGTCTTTGCGCATTAAAATGGCATGTAGGGACGATAGGGGTTTTGGCTTGGGCTCTCCCAATTCATACCAGTGCTCGGTATCATCCATAACTTTTATGGGTCTCATTGACCCATAAGGGTGCCCATCTATGACCATCAAATCGCCGATTTCCATGTAAAATAGCTGCCACCCTCGTGCTTGGGCGGCCAGCAGCATAGCTAAACTGGTGTCTTTGTAGGGGGTGATTGAGCCGATGGGGTCCATCACAATCCCAATAGGTATGGTCATATTTTAATCCGGCGATGATTGAGAACTACACAAAATAATAAAAGCTAGTCTACAATAAATAGAGTGTTATATCTGCAAGTTATTTGATTCTTTAAGTTTGTGAGCTGAAGTACTTATAATTCTTAAAGGTTTTATGGATAATAGTCTGCGACTGTGGTACAAGTGATAATTCGGTATGTAGGCTAGGGGAATGGTGTTCATACTGCTAAAATGATGAGAATATGTTGATTAAGGTTGGTTTTTATGGAAGTAGCTCTAGATACCCTCAAAGTCATGGTGATCGATGATAGTAAAACAATCCGTCGCACAGCAGAGACACTGCTTAAAAAGGCTGGATGTACTGTTGTCACCGCTACAGATGGCTTTGATGCTTTGGCAAAAATCGCAGATACCAAGCCAGATATCATTTTTGTGGATATTATGATGCCAAGGCTTGATGGTTATCAAACCTGTGCACTGATTAAAAATAATGGTGAGTTCAAAAAAACACCAGTGATAATGCTGTCCAGTAAGGATGGTTTATTTGATAAGGCCAAGGGCCGTATTGTGGGATCCGATCAATATTTAACGAAACCGTTTAGTAAAACGGAATTGTTAAGTGCGATTGAAGCCCACATGGATAAGGCGGACTAGTAAGAGTACTTTAGGGGTTAGGGGTAAAAAGTGATTAAGCTGTTTAATAGGTTGTTGGCCAAGGGGGGTGATGGTCAACGTGATAGACCAGTAATGCATAAAGAAAACGTCAAGACACCCGAGGGCAATATGGCGCATATACTTATCATCGATGACTCTCCAACAGAGACCCATAAACTAACTACTATGTTAGAGAAAAATGGTTACTCTGTTGATAATGCTGAAAATGCACAAAAAGGTTTGGCATTGGCTAAATCGTCACGCCCAGATCTAATTCTGATGGATGTGGTGATGCCAGGCCTTAATGGCTTTCAGGCAACTCGTCAACTCAGCAAGGCTCCAGAAACTAGCAATATTCCTGTGATCATTGTGTCAACCAAAGATCAGGATACTGATAAAGTCTGGGGTATGCGACAAGGTGCAAGAGCCTACTTAGTGAAACCGGTCAGTGAAAGCCAACTGCTGAAAACCGTATCAGAAGCACTAGCTTAATGGCCTTCTATAAGAAGTAGAGCCGAGTACAAAGCCATTATTTAGGAGCAAACATGTCTGCACCCAGTACGGCCTTTGTTGAGTTAGCAGCGCTGGCCAATAGTAGCCTGCAGTCTGCAAGGCCATTGCCTGCCCAGGCCGATGCGACTCCTTATTGGAGTGGTATCGGTTTTTCTTTGTTAGGGCTACAGTTTGTCTCGCCTATGGGTGAGATATCCGAGATGCTTGAAGTCCCAAGTTGTACTCACCTGCCTGGCGTTTACCCATGGGTAAAAGGCGTTGCTAATGTTCGTGGTCGGCTCTTGCCCATTTTGGATATGGCGGAATTTTTTGGTGGCCAACTTCGGGCTCAGAGAAAGCAGCACCGTATCTTGATTTTGGATAATAGTGAAATCTACGCAGGTCTTTGGGTTGATCAAGTGTTTGGTATGCAGCACTTTCCGGTCGATGATACTCTAAAAGCCATGCCTGAATATGTACCTGCTAGTATTCGACCCTTTATTACGGGTGGTTATCAAAACGAAAATCCTTGGTTTGTGTTCAGTCCTATGGTATTGCTACAGGATAAGCGGTTTATTGACGCCGCTAGCTAATGGCTGGCGCACGATGCAACAAAATGATGGTTAGGTTTCCTCGAACTGCTATTTGATAGTGGTTTTTGGTCTGACTTGAAAAGATAATAAGAGCGAATTAAACAGTATCAGCTATACTAAATTTCAATAGGTTAAAAGCCTTATTTAATGTAACAGGAGCTCACAAAAATGAAAGAGTCCAGAAGCGTGTCTTCAAAGACTAAAACAAATTGGCTAATGGTTCTGCTGGTTGTTTTCTTTGCAGTTTCACTGTTAGTAACAATTTTTGTTACCTATCAAGTCTTGTTTGGTGGTGGAGGCATAAAAATCTTCAGTCTCGAATTGAGGAACCTGAGTGATGACGTTGGGCAGATTGCTCCTGTTTCTGTCAGCTCGATGAAAGGTGATAAGAATGCGACTGAAAAGTTAGCCGTGCTTGAAAGTGCGATTGATGACAAGTGGGCTGCGATTAAGGATTCGCCAACACTTAAGCGTTTGCTTCGAGAAGAAGAAGAGAAAAATCAAAAAATTCCTGAAGGGCAGACTAGCTTCGCCCAAGATGTCGAGAGAATTGAGAGTAATTTGAAAACGGCTAAGTCGGCTCTCAAGGGTATTCGTAACCTCAATCCCGATTCGCCCACCTACATCAGCGTATGGCCAGTGAGTCGTCGTTTGGTGTCGGCTCTAGATTCATTACAAGCAAAGGTAGCTCTTCAAGGTGAAGGTTCGAGCTGGCAGCCTGTCACTATTATTTATCCTGGCGTTGCGGCACTGATGGCCCTATTGTTGATTGCGGGTGTGTCCAGACGCTATGCGAATTTGCGTTTACAATCGGAAAGACGTGCTAATGAACAAAACCAGGCTGCGATTTTGCGGTTGCTTGATGAATTGGCCGACTTGGCAGATGGTGACTTGACGACAACGGCTACTGTATCAGAAGATTTTACCGGCGCAATTGCAGACTCTGTTAACTTCACCATCGACCAGCTCCGTCGCTTGGTATCTCGAATTAACTCAACAGCGGTAAAAGTATCTTCTGCGGCGCAGGGTACACAGCAAACGGCATTGCACTTGGCCGAAGCCTCTGACCATCAGGCCCAAGAAATTGCTGGTGCTTCTGCAGCGATCAATGAAATGGCCGTAACCATTGACCAAGTATCGGCCAACGCCGCTGAGTCAGCTGCGGTTGCGGAGCGGTCGGTATCGATCGCTAACAAGGGTGCGAAAGTGGTACAAAATACCATCAATGGTATGGATACGATTCGTGAACAGATCCAAGACACGTCTAAGCGTATTAAGCGCTTGGGTGAATCTTCTCAAGAGATTGGTGATATCGTAAGTTTGATTAACGATATTGCTGACCAAACTAACATTCTGGCATTGAACGCGGCCATTCAGGCATCGATGGCGGGTGATGCAGGTCGAGGCTTCGCGGTGGTTGCGGACGAGGTTCAGCGTCTAGCGGAACGTTCGGCGGCGGCGACCAAACAGATTGAAGCTCTGGTAAAAACCATTCAGACCGATACTAACGAAGCGGTTATTTCGATGGAACAAACCACTTCTGAGGTGGTGACAGGAGCTCGCTTGGCACAAGATGCGGGTGTTGCTCTAGAAGAGATTGAGGGTGTATCGGCAAACTTGGCTGAATTGATTCAGAACATTTCTAATGCGGCAAGACAACAAGCCTCTTCGGCAGGTCACATTTCAAATACGATGAATGTTATTCAAGAAATTACGTCGCAAACCTCCGCCGGTACGGGCGCTACTGCTCAATCGATCGGTGAGTTGGCCGACATGGCTCTTGATCTTCGTAAGTCGGTTGCGGGCTTTACGCTGCCAGAGGAATATGTTGAGGAAGATGATTTCGGTTCGAGCCCTTATGACGATGATCTTCCTGTGTTGGCAGATGATTATGACGATTATGAAGACGACTATGAAGATGATGAGGGCGAGTTCACAGACATCTTTGGTGAGTCAGACGATAATGACGACCTAGGTGATGATTATGACATCGATCTTTCCGATGTAGAGATTGATGATGAGGGTGCAGTCAAGTCTTAGTGAGCAAGTAACGTGGGGTGGTCGTTTAAGGCAATCGATGCTTTGCCAGAACAGCAGTTTCGCCAGTGGAGTAAACTGTTGGAGGAAAGAACGGGAATAAAACTGACGCCTCAACAAAAGGTTTTACTGCAGACTCAGATGTCTATTCGTATGCGAGAGTTGGACATTGCTCGTTACGATGATTATTTTAGTTACGTTAATAAAGGGACAGAAGGAATTGCCGAATGGCAAATTTTGGTTGATCGGCTCGTTGTCAAAGAAACCATGTTTTTCAGACACGCGCCTTCGATCAACTATGTTAAACAGTTGCTGGAAAAGCGAATAACAAAACAAATGCTCAGCCACAGTTTTGAGGTATGGAGTTTGGGTTGTTCTACTGGAGAAGAACCATACTCGTTGGCCATGGTGGTGAATGATTGTTTTGAGATGGCGTCACTAAAGCCTTACTTTGGAATTATGGCTAGCGATGTGAGCTTGCCAGCATTAGCAGCAGCGAGGAAAGGTATTTACACTGAAAGGCGCATGGCGTTTGTGTCTGAAGAGCATCGCCAACATTACTTTCAATCCATTGATAAATACCATTTCCGAGTCTGCGATAAGTTAAAACAGAGAGTGTGCTTTGTGCAAGCGAACATACTGGGGCTAAACAAATTGCCTACTCATAAAATGGACGTCATTTTTTGTCAAAATGTCCTGGTCTATTTTAGAAAGTGGCGACGAAGGGAGATATTGAATCATTTGGTATCTTGTCTAAAGCCTGGAGGAGTATTGATCGTTGGTTTGGGAGAGATTACCAATTGGCAGCATTCAGATGTTAAACGGGTCGCCAATGAAGAGATCCAAGCCTATGTCAAAGCACTTAATTAAACCGTATACAACGAGGCCGGCATGACCGACAAACGCCAGTTTGCAGCATTAGAGTGGGTGATCACTGAAATTAAAGAGACCCTATTACGAGCTCGGCATGCACTAGAGGTATATTCCTCAGACCCTGAAGATTCTTCTCAGTTAGGGTTTTGTTTATCTTATATACACCAGGTTTATGGAACTCTTAATATGATTGAGTTTCATGGTGCAGCAATGCTAGCCGAGGAAATGGAGTCTGTTGCCAAGGCATTTATCGATACCGATATCAGTCAAGAAGCCGATGCCCAAGAAGTATTGATGCGAGCGATTGTTCAGCTACCAGACTATCTTGAGCACATTAAAAAAGTTAAACAGGATCAGCCTTCCAATATATTGCCGCTATTGAATGATCTTCGAGCGGTTCGTGGTGCGGAATTATTAAGTGAGGCGACATTATTTTCTCCTGACTTAAGTCCAGCTTACCAAATTCAAGGTGCTCGTTTAGATATTGTAAAAACGAACAAACAATTTCGTGAAGTGATGGCTAAGCTGCGTAAAATGTACCATTACGCGGCTGCTTGCGTCATTCATAAAACTGAAATTGAAGATAGCTTGGTGTACTTACACAAAGTGACTCAACGCTTGATGATGATTTTACAAGGTACACATCGCTATGCAGTCTGGCAAATAGCCAATGCTTTAATCGATGGGCTGGCTCGAAAAATTATTCCGCCAAGTGCCGCAGTGAAAAATTTGTTGAGGCGACTTAATGAGGAATTAAAAGATTTATATCAAGGTGGGATTAGTGCCCTTGATCATCCAACGGACGATGATGTAATAAAGAATTTACTTTACTACATCGCTTGCACGACAGAATCTTCAAAAGCGATTAAAAAAGTTAAAGAGCTATATTCACTAGAGAATAGCCTGAATATTGCAGGCAATGACAATGATTTAAGAAATGTTTCTGATGTCTCTGCCTTAAAATCACTGGCCGAAGCGATTAAGAGTGAAATAGATCTTATTAAAGAAAAGTTGGATGCTTGTTTTGATCAAGAGCATCTCGATGAAAATTTACAGGTTATTGAAGAGACCTTAAAGAAAGTGGCGGACACATTAGCCATTCTCGGTGTCGCCAATCTCAGACAAAAAGTTAATGCTCAGATTAACTTGGTCAGAAGTTTCAGAGCTCAGAAACAACCTTTGAGTGATGAGCAGTTGATGCATGTTGCTCGAAACTTAGTAGAAGTTGAAGACAGTATTGACAACGTACTTAGCGATAACTACAAGAGCGATGGCAAATTAGGTTCAAAGCAACTCGATAGCGCACAAATATCAGTCTTAAAAGAAAGCCGCAATGAATTAGAAAAAGTTAAGGATGCTGTGGTTGATTATTTGGGAAGCAATAAGGATTCTCAGAAGTTAACGGATGTTCCAGGCTATTTAAGAGAGATTCGTGGTGGCCTAACCATTTTGCGTTTGTATAAGCCTGCTGCTATTTTGGACGGTTGTGCCAGCTATATCGAACAAAAAATCCTTCAAGGCGACGCCGCTCCAGATTTGTCGGATATTGATAATTTAGCCGACGCCATACAGGGTGTGGATTATTACTTAGAGTGTGAGCTATCGAGTCAGTATGATGACAATAGTGGCATTTTAGATTTGGCTGAGAGTAAATTGTTGGCTCTAGGTTACTCCATCAAGCATTTATTGCCGCCAGAGGAATTATCTTTAGCCGAAATTGATGAACCCTTGGAAGATAATTTCGAAGATCTTAACTATGTAGGCGAAGAGTTAGTTGAGACAGAGATTGTTCCAGAGCCGGAGATGGTGGCTGATGTTGAGCCAGTGCCCAAGCCACAAATTGAACCTGTTATGGAGCTTCGATCTGAGACTGCTTCAGTGCCTGAAGAAGTTGAACAGCTAGATCCAGACGATAGCATTGAAGAACTTGATGAGGATATGGCCGATATCCTCGAGGTATTTATTGAAGAAGCTCAGGAGGTGTTAGAGACCATCGCCGAGTTTTTACCCCAGTGGACAGCCGACGTTGATAATGAGTCAGCCATGACTGAGGTTAGGCGAGCTTTTCATACCTTAAAGGGTAGCGGTCGGATGGTTGAGGCGATGGCCGTTGGCGAGCTGTCTTGGTCAATAGAAAATATGCTCAACCGCGTTATTGATCGAAGCATTGAACCCAATGAATTAGTGACCACGATTGTTGAACGCGTTAGAGCTATTTTGCCTGATATGGTAACGGCCTTTGAAGCTCGTCGGCATCATCCCCATCAATTGCTAGCGGTTAAATATAAAGAGTGGGCCAATGCCTTGTCAAAAGGCGATGATGGCTCAGGTTTTGCTGCAGACCTGTTGGCAGACCCGGCTGAACTAGTGATTCAGCCCCCCCAAAAAAAAGAGCCTCAAGGCACTGAAAGTGTCATAGATCTGGAGCCTGAAAAGCTCGATGAGCCAGATCTTCAGCTACTGGAGATTTTTTCTTCAGAAACCAAAACACATTTGCAGGTGATCAATGATTACATTGCGCAAATGGAAGCCATAGCTCCCGTGTATGAACCGCCCAGCGAAGAAATGCAAGCCGCTCTGCACACGTTGCGCGGCAGTGCATATATGGCTGAGGTAACGGTTGTCGGCGAGTTGATTTCTCCGCTTGAGCAATTTACCAAGGAGCTGAGAAGTTACAAGGTCAATATTACTGATGATATCTTGCAGTTACTTCAAGATGGGGTCACTTACACTCAGTCTGCGTTGGATCAAATTGATGCCGGTAATAAACCGGAGATTCCTAAATTATCCTTGTTTCAAGCGCGTGTGGAAGAGTTGTATAAATTAACGTTGCGTGCACGAATTGAAGAAGCGGATAGCCATAAAAAAGTTGATCCCGCCCTGTTAAAAGTGTTGATGGCAGAGGAAATGGACTTGCTCATCGATAGTGATTCACATCTAGACAAATGGGCACTTGAGGGCGCTACTCTTGATCAGTGGCAAGAGATGGCGGCTGAGCTTAGCAATGTTAAAAAAGCGGCAGAGCAAGCGAGCCTTCCATCAATGTACATTATGTGCCAAGAATTGGCTGACATTTATGATTTGTTGATTCAGGGAGATATCTTGCCCTCTAAGCATGTCTACGAGGTGATGAGGGAAGGGCACGACGAATTAATGCTGGGTATCGATGCCGTAGCAGCGGAGCAAAATTTACCGGATTTACCCGAAGGTTTAATTGATCGAATTCGATCTTTAAAAATTGACAAGCCAGCGGGTGAGCTTCCACTGAGTGATAGCAGTGATGAGCCTGCTGTTATCGAACAAGAGCTCGACATAGAACAAGAACTCGACATAAATGAACAGATAGAATCGTTTGTTGAAGGTGAGCTTGAATCAGCGAATGACGAAGAGCTAATTGCTGAAGACGCTGAACAGGAAATAGCTGAAGAGGCTCTAGAGCTTGACGCGGATCAGCAAGTCCTTGATGAGTTAGACTTTGATGATGACGAGTTGGTATCAGATGTCGAGACTGAATTAGTTTTTGAAAGTGAGCCTGCACCGGAAGTCGATTTAGAAGAAAGCTTGGACTCAGCCTCAGATAATGTGTTTGATGATGTTGAGCCCGAATCTTTTTCGATAGAAGAGATAGACACGATTGATCAGCCTATTGAAGAAGAATCGATTGTCGCTGATGAAGCTATTTTTGAATCCGACCCACTTGAAGATGAACCGGTTGTAGTGGAGCTTGAAGCTGATTGGGGCGAGCCTGAAGCCGAGTTGGAAGCGCCTGAAGTTGATTCTTTTGAGCCAGAAGAAACGGCGAGTCTTGATGATGAACCTGTTATCGACCCCGCGCCTGTTGTTGAAAATCAAGTAACCGCTGATGAGCAAGAGACAGAAGCGTTTCATTTGGATGAAGATATTGATGAAGAAACCTTAGAAATCTTCCTTGAGGAAGCTCAAGAGTTAGTTGATGAAATTGAATCAGCGATACAAGAGTGGGAGGATAATCCAGATCAGAACGACAGTAATGAACAGTTACAAAGGGCATTACATACCCTCAAAGGGGGCGCTCGTTTATCGGGGGCAACCAAGTTAGGGGATCTTTCCCATGAGTTTGAAACCTTTATTATTGAAAATTCCAACAAGCAGCTTGAAGATAGCTTTTTTGCAAAACTGCATGATTATCAAGACTTAGCCATTAAGGCAGTGGAAGCGCTGGTGAGAGGAGTCAACGGGGTATTACATGGTGAAACGGCGCCTATTGATACTCCGGTTGAAGCGCCCAGTGAGCCAGAGCCCTCATCAAGTGTTGCAGAATCTGGTTCGAATGTTATTCCTTTTGCGCCCAAGTTAACGGCTGAGCAAGTGAAAAAAGCTCAGCTAGAGAAAGCGCTTGCAAAGAAAAATGCCCCACAAGAAGTGGTCAAGATTTCAGCCGACTTAATGGAAGAATTGGTCAACTTGGCGGGTGAGACTTCTATCAGCCGTGCTCGAATGGAAGAGCAGGTTAGTGATATCAGCTTTGCGCTCGACGAAATGGGCGCTACAGTCCAGCGATTGCAGGATCAGTTACGACGATTGGATATTGAGACAGATGCTCAAGTGGCATTTCGCCAGGAACAAATCGTGTCAGAGCAAGGTGAGTTTGATCCGCTAGAAATGGACCGTTATTCTCAATTGCAACAATTATCGCGATCTTTGATCGAGTCAGCATCGGATTTGATGGATTTAAAGTCGACCTTGCTAGAAAAGACCCGAGATACAGAAACCCTTTTGATACAGCAATCTCGTGTTAATACTGAGTTACAAGAAAGTCTAATGCGTTCACGTATGGTGCCTTTTTCCAGGATGGTTCCAAGACTTCGACGCATCGTTCGACAGGTCGCCGGTGAATTAGAAAAAGCGGTGGACTTTGAGTTTGATAATACCGAGGGTGAACTGGATCGATCCATGTTGGAGCGGATGGTTGCGCCTCTTGAGCACATGCTCCGAAATGCTATCGACCACGGCATTGAGCCAAAAGACGTTCGCCTTGAGGCCGGCAAGCCAGCGACAGGCACGATCTCGCTCAGCTTAAGTCGAGAAGGTGGTGATGTTTTAATTTTCTTAAAAGACGACGGTGGCGGTATTGATCTTGACAAGGTGCGCAAGAAAGCCATCGAACGAAACCTAATGACACCAGATGCTAATCTCAGTGATAAAGAAGTGTTGCAATTTATTTTGCACGCAGGTTTTAGTACGGCCGATAAAGTGACACAAATTTCAGGTCGCGGTGTCGGTATGGATGTGGTGTACAGTGAGATTAAACAGCTCGGTGGCAATATGAAAATTGACTCTGAGCGTGGTAAGGGTACCGCCTTTACTATTCGTTTACCCTTTACGGTATCGGTTAACCGCGCCTTGATGGTTATGATTGGCGATGACCGTTACGCCATCCCTCTCAATGCCATCGAAGGTATTGTGCGCATCAGTCCCTACGAGCTAGACCATTATTACAGTAATCCAGATAGCCGCTTTGAATACGCAGGCGAGCGTTATCAAGTCCGTTACCTCGGTGCCTTGCTCAATGATAGCTTAAGGCCCAAGTTGGAAGGGCAGTCTCTACCTTTGCCGGTACTGCTGATTCGCAGCAGTGATCATGTGGTGGCGCTTCAGGTCGATCAGCTTCAAGGCAGTAGAGAGATTGTCGTAAAGAGTTTGGGTGCTCAATTTGCCAATGTTCATGGTTTGTCGGGTGCGACGATCATGGGGGATGGTCATGTGGTGGTGATCTTGGATCTGCATGCAATCATTCGCCAAAGTTTTGCGCTCGCTACTGATGGCGAGTTAATCGAAGCCATGCCTAAACCTCTTGAAAGAGCTAAAAACCCGTTAATTATGGTGGTTGACGACTCAGTGACCGTTCGCAAGGTAACCACTCGTTTACTTGAGCGGGAAGGCTTTGATGTGATCACTGCTAAAGACGGAGTGGATGCGATGACGGTACTGCAAGATGCGCGGCCACACTTAATGCTTCTTGATATTGAAATGCCACGAATGGATGGTTTTGAAGTGGCAAAAAATGTGCGTAGCAGTGAAGTGCATCACTCATTACCCATCATTATGATCACCTCAAGAACCGGAGATAAGCATCGCCAGCGAGGCTTGAGTGTGGGTGTTGATGAGTATATGGGCAAACCTTATCAAGAAGATGTATTGCTTGAAAGAATACGTGAACTGATTGAGGAAACTGCTAATGCCGGGGCATAATGATGCTCAATATCGGTTTGATTACTGATGGTGTTGCCAATCAGGAGTATTTTGGAGCGATCATAAAAGCTTGCGATTGCGAGGTTAAAAACTTTTTCCTAAAAGATGTCATTGACCATCCTGATGTGACGGATAAGGTTGATGCCTGGATTGTTGACACCAATATTGAGCATCGTCAACAAGAGCAGTCAGCACAGTTTTTTCAATGGTTGGCTGACACCAGTGCTGCGGTGATTGTGACTGAAGGTTTAGATTATGAAACGACGCCTTCAGAGAAAGTGGAAGCGTGCACTCGGCAACTCAAAATAAAATTATTAAGATTGGCAGGCGAGTTAAATGCGTCAAATGCTCCTTTAGCCGATAGAGTTTGGGTGTTAGGTGCCTCGGCGGGTGGCCCAGATGCTGTGCGCCGTTTTCTAAAAGCTTTGCCAGAGGGGTTAAATATTGCATTTGTATACGCTCAGCATATTGACTCTTTTCAGCATAAAGTCTTGGCCGATGCCATCAATCGAGAAACACATTATCGATGTTTTATACCTAAGCACGGTGATAAGGTAGAGCTGGGAACGGTTATCATTGTACCTACAAACCATAAAATTCAGCTTCTTCCCAATGGGACGGTAGTGATTGACAAAAATCAACAATGGCGAGGGTTTTATAAACCCTCAATTGACCAAGTTGCCGCCAACGTAGCCGATGTTTTTGGTATTCATGCCGGTTTAATTGTATTCTCTGGCATGGGTGATGATGGTGCTCTGGGAGCACGTTTAATGGCTTTAAATGATGGTTTAGTTTGGAGCCAAACGGTTGCTAGTGCGCAGGCGCCTTCGATGCCAGAGTGCTGCATAGCGACAGGTTTGGTTACCTTTGAAGGTGAGCCTGAAACTCTGGCTCATCATATGGCAAAAACCGTTAAACACCAACAATGGTTAGCGCAATTGCCTAACCAACGAATTTCATAAGGGGCGTATTGTGGATACTGCAGCATTGATTGCGGGCAATAAAGATATACCAAGTTTACTATTGCCGATTGTCGATTATCAGTTGATTGTGCCAACCGTGACGGTTGCGGAAATGATGCCTTATCGAGAGCCGGTCTTAAAAGACGGGGTTGACTGGTACATCGGTGACTTGCCTTGGCGAGGGTTGATGGTGCCTGTTGTCTCTTTTGAAGCGCTCCTGGGGCAACCCTTGGGAGATATTCAACCGAACAGTCAGTTGGCGGTATTTAATAACACTGGCTTGCATAAAGATTTGCCTTTTTTTGCGATGGTAACTCAAGGCATTCCACGTTTGTCACGCATTACCAATTCTGATATTCAGCAAATCAAAGAGCCTGAGCCGCCTTATTGTAAAATGATTGTGACTTTGGATGGTGAGAGAGCCTTACTGCCCGATGTGACGGCTGTTGAGAAAAAATGCTGTCAGTATTTGGGGTTACAGTTTTAGTCAATTTTATTGGGTGGCTGCTGTAGACCATTTCTGAGACAATATTCAATTAAATCAATTCTTGTTGAAATCGATATGAAATGGTCATTATTTGGAGAAAAATTTACCCAACCTTCTGGCATAACTAGTTTAATGGATGACCTGGGAAATGCCCTAGCGAGCGTAAACGATCTAATTATGATGGGTGGCGGTAACCCAGGTGATGTACCTGAGGTCAGTGAGTATATTGCCAAAGCTCTCCAGGATATCTACGTTTGCCCCAAAAAAGTACGCCGACTCGTCGGCATTTATGACCCACCAAAGGGTAATGCCGTATTTATTGACGCCCTTGTCAAATTGTTTCGCCATCACTGTGGCTGGGATATTTCAAGAGACAATATTGTGTTAACCAATGGCAGTCAAACGGCTTTTTTTATGCTGTTTAACCTATTGGCAGGGCCTTGTGCCGGTGGCCAACCTAAAAAAATTCATTTGCCCGTAGTACCGGAATATATTGGTTATGCCGATACCGGAGTTACACCAGGCATGTTTCGAACCACTTTGCCAAGAATCGAAGAAATTGGTTCACATTTTTTTAAATACTACATCGATTTTGAAAGCCTTAACATTGATGAATCAGTGGCTGCCCTGTGCGTATCCCGGCCGACTAACCCAACGGGTAATGTGCTCACGGATGATGAGATGCAAAAGCTTGATCAAATCGCTTTAGAGCACGATATTCCATTGATTATTGATGGAGCCTACGGGCGACCCTTTCCAGATTTGATTTATACCGATGCCAGCTTAGATTGGCACCGCAATCGGATCATTTGTTTAAGTTTATCTAAATTGGGGTTGCCGGCCACCCGTACAGGTATTGTGATTGCCAAACCTGAGATTATTGAAGCCATTGGCAATATGAATGCGATTATGAGCTTATCGCCCAATAGTATTGGTAGCATGCTCGCAACAGAGTTGGTGCAAAGTGGTGAGATCCTGAAATTAAGTGAACAGTCTATACAACCTTTTTATCAAAACAAAGCTCAAAAAGCCATTGATCGTTGTGTGGAGCTGATTGGCGATTATCCGATTCGCTTACATAAAACTGAAGGCGCTATGTTTTTATGGTTGTGGATGAAAGATTTCCCTGTGACCAGTTTTGAACTATACGAGCGTTTGAAACAAAAAGGTGTATTGGTGGTATCGGGTCATTACTTTTTTATGGGGCAAGAGGATCACGACTGGCCTCATAAAGATGAATGTATCCGCGTCACCTATTCGCAAGTTGAGACCAGTGTGATGCGTGGGCTTGAAATCATTATTGATGAAATTAAATCGATTTATGATCAATCTCATTAATCTAATTTGGTATGATGATACCTAAGTTGCTATCATCCCAATTTAAATGCCGATTTCATGGATGGGTTTATTGATAGGGGCCTCTGTTAATTAGTTTCAAATCACGAGCATAAGCAAAATTTAATATTGGTAAAGCGCAGTTATTATTCATGCAATATATATAAGCTGTAAAATCCCAGCTAACGTTATAGATTGCTTTTAAACTTGGGATGAGAAGTGGCCTCATAGTAAATCTGTGATGATTAAGGTCTTTTAATAGTTGTTCTTGACTTTTGACCTCTTTAATTTGGCCTCGGCCTCGTCCATAGAAAATACCATACACTTCATATGATTTTACAATATCAGCTGCAACGCCATAAAGCCTGTTATATCGTTCAAGCTCCTCTTTGTCCGAGCACTCAAAAGTAGGTTCGATTTCCATGTCAACTCCATCTTTATACCACTTGTCCCATATTGAGATGTGATACTTTAAAACTAAATCATTATCATGAAGTTCATCAAGAAATAAGCTAGGAAAAAGGCTTGAAAGTTCTCGTTGTTTCTTCTTATCTATGTGTTTAAATACTCTCATTTT
>CAXQRU010000003.1:0-38385 GCA_964226685.1 Polaribacter sp.
CCCTACACGACGCTCTTCCGATCTATTCCGCGGCAAGTGATATCGATTAGCTCTTTTGAGTGATCAATATCAGTGTTAATTGTCATTTAACATCGGTAGGATATTATGAAAGTTGGCGGCAAAAACAACGTTGCGTTCGGTGAAGGCTTGTCTGCTCGTGCGGCTCTCTTCTTTAAAGTGCTGATGGCCAAGCGCGCTGGCATCGACGGTTCAGGCGGGATAGCGATCTTATTTTTTGCTAAATGTTGTTTCTGGCCGCGTTAGGAGTATTTTCATTTGAAAGACTTATTAGATGAAAAATTTACTTTAATCCCGACTTTGTTTAGACTTCTGCCGCAACCAACTGCTTATACAAAAGGCCAACATGGATGACCCCACATCTATACCCTATTCACATCAGCGCCATTGAAAAATTAGTCATTATTCAATTAAGGGCTCAGGAGTCGCATACTTGGGTTTTTGCGCCAGGGAGTTATCAGCCTAGCCCATGGCTGAGGCTGGACAGCTTATTTCAAACCAAGCCGCACGATTTGGATGAGTTCATAAAAGAGCATCCTCCAATGAACCAGCCTGAGATGACTCGGTTTCTAAAAATGCTCTACACGCACTTTGGTTTAGATACGAGGATCATTCACGGAATCATGGACACCGATAACCCAATAGGCACCGCTTGTTATCGAGCCAATATCATTGCTTATCGGTATTGCTTCCACCCTATTGAGCGTTTTACGGCACTGTCGAGAGCGACTCATCCTGCCTGGTCAACGGTGAATGTCTATCGAAACTGCGTCAAGGGGAGTGATGCTTACTATCGTCACCGCAGTGCTTATTTATTGGGTCATGCTTTGGTTGAAAACTGGGGTGGTATGAAGCCCAATGCTGTTCCTGGTGCGGATGCGCTGCTTAATTATCTACCAAGCGTGGGCAAACTGGTATTGGTTCGATCTGGTCGCGATCGAAAGGCAAGCATTGATTACAATCATAGTTTGGGTGCCAAGGGAGCTGATGGAGTTAAGGCTTTGTTAGATAGTCGAACACAAGCCATCGCGATGGGGCCCACTGGTCTGCAGAAATTATTAAATGAGGGTTTGGAGAGATTTAAGCTGTTGTTGGTCGATCCAACGTTAGGCCCAGCAATTTCTTATTACTTGTATCGATTAAAAGGCGAGCTGGCCTGCGTGGAAACGGATGGGCGCATCACGCTCGGTTTGGAGGTTTTATTATTTCTCGCCACCGGCCAGCTAGGAAAAGCGCAGATGGGTAGCATGAGCCATTCCATACCCGCTAAAGGTGCCCAAAGTGCTGAATACATCGGTCCTTTTACGCTCGGCACCATGCAAGCGATGCATGCTCTGGCCAGCAGCCTCTACAAGACGGATATGGAAATCCGACAGGAAGAGGCCTTGCTGCTTAAACCTCAAGGCTTAGTGCCTATGCCTATAGAGGAATATAATGATTTAATCATTCGGTTATTAATGCCTGCTGATAAGGCAAAAACTCGTTCGCACCAATTTGTGGTGACCAGTGCTGATGGCAGTTACAACGAAACCCGAACAATCAAAGACGATCTCATCGAAGGTGATGAGTATATCGATTTAGAATACAAAAATTTGCCGGTAAGCCAACTCTTTACGTTTAAAAAAGTAACGAAGCATAGCACCACGACCTACTTTACCAATGTCAGTTACCAGCAACTCAGTCAAAAAGGAGAAAAGGCGAATGGATGATGAAGCAAATGATGATTTTAGAATCATAGAAAATATTCACCCGAATCCAGGGTGTGCGTTGATTACTCTTGAAGATCATCGCTGTGCTTGTGATAGTCTTTTTCCAGAGGTCATGCAAAAAGTCTTGGCCGTCAAAAATACTTGCCCTGACATGGCAAGCAGCCTGATTCATTTCAACGAATTTCGAAAAAGAAATCTCGCGATTTCTGCCGATTATGCTCGCATTTATCTCTCTGAGAATGGAGAAGCGCAACGCTTAAAGTTTGCTGCGGGAGCAGCCTTTGGGTCGACCCATATTGGGTTTGCTATGGATCTCGCGGTAGAAACATTATTATCTTGGGGTAAAGAGGTAACTTCTAACCCTGATATTATCTTAAGTGATGGCGTCATGGTTGCCAATGATAGTATGCCAGAAATCATTGATGCCGCTTATGATTTACAAGAGGGTGGTTCATCTGTAGTGACTGGTGTGGGATATCAAGAAACGCTTATCGGTCTGCGTCGTTTGGTCTATGGTAATTTAGCCATTTATATGGATTTGGGGGCTATTTTGCATTTTTGTCAGATGCATGAGGCGCGTTTTGGTTACTTTGAGAAAGGTAAGGTAGATGAATTTATCAAGTGTTACGAGGCTTTTGTTAAGTATGTTAAAACTCATCATAAAGATGATCACCCAGTTTACGCTGAAGGTGGGTCTTTTGGCAGAGACAATGAAAGATTTGTTAGAGATGGGTTAAAAGCAATAGCTAATAATGATATCGAGGCATCACTAAGTATCATTGATCATGAGCAGCGACATATTCTAGAACAATATATGTATAAAATTAGTACTGACGAACCAACCATTCCATCAAATGTACTAGAGCTTCTTAAGCCTGGACGGGAAGGCGACCTTGATTTCAAAAACTTTATGAATGCTCTGGAGAAGACTCAGTTTGGAGATAGCTATGGCAATAGTCCTCTTTTTAATGGTATTAGGGCACAGTTCTCTGCCTCAAAAGAATCGTGTAAAGTGATGGTGCATGAAGTTGTCGGCAATATGATGTACCGAGATGAACAAACGGCACCTCATAATGAACAACCGCTTATCTTTCCATTTGATCGGAAGCAATATGGCGATAATTTTTCGGATCCTGATGTACGGGTTCCCTGGTTTAAAAATATTATCAGGCATTACATCAAAGCGGAAAATAATAAATGTTCATGGCCTATAGATGGCACTGCATTTTCTGCAAGCGGGCAAATGGTTAGTCAAAAGTTTTATTGGTATTGTGACGGACAAAAGCTAAGTTTAGCTGGGTTTTGCCCCGCCCTGAGCAATGTCCTCAAAAAAGGTTTGCATGTTATTGCTAATGGCGGATCCCATAAAAGATATTTAAAGAGATATTCAACATGAGGTTAATCACGTGGCTCCTTATTCTAGCCTTTATTGCTATAAGTAGTTTATTACCATACGCTTTTAAAGCCCCTGCGAAGGCATCAAGTAATGCTATCCCTATTATAGATATTGATACGGGCGATCATGCCTATGATATCATGCGGCGTTCAACCTACGATTTTTCATTTTTGGAGCGCCGCGGGATTTATCCGGGCTATATTCGTATTTCGTTGGATGCTTACGAAACCGAACGAGACGGCCGCTTTTTGGTTCGCCTACGTAATGGTGAGCATACAGCGCTGTTGCCTTGGTTTCCCGTATCCGGCAAAATTGAAATGACGACAGACTTAATGGAGGAATTGGATTTGTCTTATACAAACTTCCATCTCACTGTGCCTGAAAGTAATCTTGATTGGTATGGCTTTGCTCTAAAGACTCACCCCAACCGTTCGGCCGAAAGAGAAGCCATATTAGACCTATACTTTTTGATAGACTCACTGAACATGAGGCCAATTAACCCTCCTCATTGTCACTATAATAAGATCCCTAGCGAGCCAGATGAGACTCATTGCCCGCATAAAAGGATTCTCAACACCAAGGACTGGACGCGAGTAGAGCTAGGGGATGAGCTTGATCGTTATATGGCGGCTATTGACCAGGCGTACACAACCAATGATGGGGAGGCTGTTCGTGCAGTTGGTCGTTTAACCCTTGGCCAGTGGATGACCAGCCAAGGGTCGCTGATAAAGCTTATGGTGAGTTATACGCATGACTATGATGATATTGATCGTGTGGGTTACAGTCATGCAAGTCATTCATTTCAAGTGAAAGTTAATGTTAAATCAAGCTATCGTAATTATCAGGCTGTATTTTTATCGAATTGTTTTACTTGGGTTAGACTCAACGGTGCCCCGCCTCACACGATTAAATATACCCCCGAACAAGCTAAAATCATATTTGGTGGCATGATGGAAGCCATGGGGCCCTTAAAGTCAATGGAGGGGGTTCCCTATACAAATTATTATGATGCCGTAAAAGTAATCCCCACCAATGCTGGCTTGGAAAGTGATTACTCTTGGGGCAAAAGTGCTTATGGTGGCAATATCCCACCTTACTGTCACTTGATTGATGAGTTAGAGAAAAAGGCCGGTTATGAGGCTTCGCGAGATGATAGAGAATTTAAATAATGGCATGCCTAATATATGCCTTAAAATGGCTTTGTATTTAATGGGTGTTAAAGGTTTTTATGATTTGTTTTCAGCATAAAGATAATCAAAGTGTTGGTTTATGTAAGTCTTGTGGTAAAGGGGTTTGTGAGGATTGTGTCATAGAGTTTTCCAAGGGCATTGCTTGTTCGCAAGAGTGCGAAAAGGATGCTAAAGAACTCATTGAAATGAATGAAAGAGGCAAAAGAATCTACGGTATTGGAGATTATAAAACCAATAAAATAGCTTCGGGGGTCTTAGTGTGGTTGCTGCTTTCCGTAGCAATGTGGGCAACGGTTTTAATTCGGTTTTTTTCCTATAATAATATTGATTATGGTACCGTTATGATGGCGACGGTATTCTCCATAGTTACCGTCATTGTTTATCGATCAAGCAAGCGATCAGGATTAAATTGTTAGGGCCATTTCGTTTTTCAGAAAACGTTAAAAGTGTTGGGTAAAACGGCTAAGCAAGCGGAGAATCTTTGAGGCGTAAGGGATTAAAATTGCCTATTATACTTCCGCAATTTCAACCGTCACTCTAAATCTAACAGGGCTGCGTCCTAGCCCTTGATCTAAATAATCCTCGCCAGAGGCTCCCATGCTGATCAGTACATTGTAGTGCGGGTTTGCATCGGTAATATCTTTGTGAGTAAAACTACCAAAGCGTTGGCTTTCCCAGCCACAGCATGCCCAAACTAAATTTCCCATGCCATAGTGTTCCACTAAAAACTCTTCGACTTCATAGGAGTCGTCGCCCCTGACTTCATAGGTGGCGACTACAGCGGCTTGACCATTGGGGGAGCCCGGTTGGCAAGACACGAATTTGAGTTTTGGGTGACTGCTTGCATAGCGCTTTAATAAATCTCCGCAGGGAATGTCCTGGGAGGGTGGTTGGTAATCACTGCCGCTGAGTTGTTCGCTAGTGGCCTTGCCTGCGGTCAGGCTACTATGAATACTCTGTTGCCAATGGTTAAGTTGCTCAAAGGTTTGGCGTAAAGAATGTTCATTGTCCAAAAATGAGGTTTGTATTGCTACAAAAGCCAAGGTAAGCACAATAAAAAGTCGGTCCACGGTTTCCCCCTCCGTTTTCATTATTATAAGGAAAAGAGTGAGCATTTTTTGTGAAGAATAGGTGAATTATTAGCGTATAAAGCCCATAACCCTTTAAAAGCCATGGTTGAATCATGCATACTATTTGGTCTAATGCCTGGGGGGCGAGCCATGAGTGAAGCAAAAACTTTAAAGTTAAGTTATTCTCTTCCAGTTTTAACCCTTTACCAAATAGTCGCCATAATAGGTCTGTTGTTGTTATTTCAAAATTGCTTGGCGTTAACGACGAAAGGTAAAGCGAAAGAAGAGTATTCCATAGATCAAGTTGATTTGCCCGTGGGAGCAGCTTTACTGATCGATCCAGACTTACCCAAAGCTTGGACGGTATATCAGCCAAATGAAAAAATTAATCAACTTTTTGGGTATGATAATGTTGGAGAGGCCAATGTTTCAGTTCTTGTTGATAAAAAACAGGAGCGAAGCCTGTCGAATTATTTGAATAATCCATTTGACTACAGAAGAGCATTCACAGACTTTGATTCTCGTAGGGAATATACTTTAAGAAGGCTTCCTGATCGTGATTCGATGGAAATTTATTTGGTATCGTATATGGAAATGGAAAAAGGTACTGAAAATGAGTTCCCTCTCTTTGCCACCTATGTGGATCTTGTTACGATTAAAGGAGGAGAATTGATCGATTCTTTGACTGTAGGAGAAACATTAACGAATGGTGATTTGGGTGGCAGCTATCGTTTTTTTTACATTGATGAGGTTTATCGAGTTAATATCAAGGATTATGGTTTTTATGAAACGGATGGCTTTGAGGTAGGTTCTCAGCAATGGTTGATAAAAGATAGTGGTCATATTGTTCGTTATTTTTCGAATGATGAAATTGCTCAGCAAAGTCCTGAAAATCAAGGTAAGTTTAAAAATCATCTGCAGCACGGATATTGGCAGGAGCAAGAGTATAAAAATACCATGCTTTTATCGGATAAGCCATTCCCTAATTTTATTTTTACCGCAGTTGAAGTTGTGGCGAGAGGGGAATATAAAGAGGGTGAAAGGGTCGGACGATGGTCATATACTGATGTTGAAAACCCTAAATCGGCTCCAATGTTTTATGAGATTTATGAAAATGGGCGTTTAAAACATTTTTGTCTAGCCACCAAATGTTAAAAGGGTTTGTTAAAATATTAAGAATTCTAATGGCACTGATGAGGTTAGCCAAACTTCGTTATCTGAAAGAAAAAATTCGTAACCTTGTGTATGCATTAGTTCAGCTTGAATCTTGATGACAGTAGGCTTTCCGTGTCGACTGCCAACAGAAATTGCGGTTTCAATATTTGATGATAGATGTACGTGTTGTCTTTTTCCTGGTTTTAAGCCCTCTGCTTTGATTGATTCTACAAATCGAGTGGCGGTTCCATGGTAAAGCATGGCGGGCGGCTCTTTGGGGTGTAGCTGTAAGTTGACCTTGATCGAGTGGCCTTGATTAGCTCTAATATATTTGCCGTCGTCTGACAGTGAATATCGTTGTTTGTCGCTCGTTATGACGACTTCTTCAATCAATTCGCGTGTGAGCCTTATTTTGTCTCTAGAAAGAGCGATGATGTCGTCGATCAAAGCCCAGCCGTACTCATCAATTTCTAAGTTTATGATTTCAGGTTGATGTCTAAGTACTAGGCTTAGAAATTTGCTCGCATGTGTCGTTATCTTGTTATCCATATTTTTCTATTTTTCTGAATGCTCTATTATTGATTTTTCTCTGAGAATACTTAACGTATCCTTGAGTTGATCTTTGGGTAGCCAGTAAGAGTGGCTTTCAAAATTATAAAGCACTTCGCTGGCTTTTTTATCGTGCTCTTCCTGTGTTTCCATTGGGGCGGGGGTTAACTGATAACGAGTGTAAGGCATTTTGGCCTTTGGGCAAATAAAATGACTGGGTTCTGCTTTGGTAAATTCTTGTCGCTGCCAGTCACGCAGGGTAGCGGTTTTGCCAAAAATACTCTCTATTTGTTTATTGCTGAGCATCATGCCATTACACTTTTCGCACAGGTAGGCTTTTTTAGCGCTGGTGTTGATGGGTGTGAGCCTGTCGCGACATTGCGGGCATGAGAGTGATAGTGGCGCAGTCTTATCCTTTTTCAGTTTGGGAAGATTGGCGGGCGCCATCGATCTGAAAAGGTATAAGTTATTGAGCTCGAATTGAAAGTGAGCTTTTATGGTCTCATTCAAATCGCCAGTCAATAATTTGGCTTCCGCATGCGCTATGGTGCTGCCAAGGTATCGAGCCATTTCTTGTAGCCTTAGGTGATAGTTTTTATCTTTCAGTAAGCTTTTAATGGGTTGCTCAAAAAAGTCAGGTACTGGCTCTTTGGCGGGAATGAATTCGGGGTGCTTCGCATCTGATATTTTTGGGGTTTCTTTTTCGAGTTTACGATTTGTCCTTTGGGTTTGGATTGTTTCTGATGGTGTCTTAGGTGCAGCCTCAGCTGCTTGACCATAGAGGTCGGTTAAGATGTAGGATGAGTCTTTATCGTGAATGCTGTTGCCCGTCCAGATAATATTGGGTTCTGGTAGGGGAGTAGGTGGTGCTATCTGCCGAGTTTTGAGGAGCTTCTCTATCGTCTCCTGTGAGCGTTTTGAGGCGGAATCGACTATTTTTTTTGCCTGTTGCCACTTCATTTTTTCATATTGCCTGACTGAATAAATAAAGCCATAGCGCAACCACAAGAAAGCTGAAAAAATCAGTATGCAAATTAAAAGTACAGCAACCCCATGCTCGGTTTCATCCCATAGTCGATCCCAGCCCTGAAAAATCGTTTCGGCTAACTGGCTATCGTGAAATAGCCAGGCGTTCACCAGTATGGCCATGGGGATGATGATAATGCTCCCCATCACGCACACAAACAGAGTTGACATCACTGAAGGCAGCCATCGAGACAGGGAAAAGTAATCTTGTTCGAGTGAGTAGCCACTGCCAGCATTGAGTAAACGAAATACCGTCCAGCAAAATAATGCGCAGAGAAAACCAAAAGCCATACTCGTGGAGTCTGAAAAGCTCAAAAGCATGCTGCCATAGGTAATGCTGATGCCCGCTAATATGACAGATAACAAAGTCATATGAGCAACCACCAGCATCCCGGCTCGCTGTGGTTTTGATAATTTCAGATAAACGGCTTTATCGAAACCCGCTATAGTGATGGGATGCCGATGTATCAGATACATCGGCACAATCAGTAGCAGCGGTAATAATGCCATGATTTTCAGAGAACTCACAGGGTGATTCCGTTAGCCTTTTTGCACATAATCTTCAGGACGTTGTTTAATGTCTTCGGTTTTTTTCTCCCGATAAGCACTATGGATGGCGTTGGCAAGGTGTTCTTCGGTATCTCTTCGCCGTTTTTCTTCCGCTAGCAGCCCTTCAACGCCTAAGTAGCGATCTCGATATTGAGTATTACCTTTTTCATCCATATACGCTTCGGTTTCGATACCGGCGGCTGCTCTTGATATGCGTTTTTGATTTTCTTCTAAATAATCGTAGGCACCTTTTGATAGCATTAGCTTGAAGAAAATTGGGCCAGCTTCAATACAAAGCAATAACAGCATAATGGCATAAGGCACCAGCCCACCGATTTTGTGTGAGATTTGTATGCGCTTGAGTAGGCCATCGAGGTGTCTGGCCGATTGTTCGTTAGACGCTTTTTTGTTTTCTAGCTCTTCATTGAGTTCGGCCAGTTGCGCTTTGGTTTCATTGATTTCATCGATGATCAGTTGGTTTTTATTTTCAACTGCAGCTCGGTCGCGCTCTAGATCGGCTTCCATTCTGTCCAAATTTTCCTTTTTGTCTCTCCAGGCAGGGCCTCGACCAGGAATGCCAGCGCCACTTAAGCCTTCTGCTTCTAGCTCTAATTGTTTGCGTTGTTCATTAATCTCTAATCGACGGGCCTCAATAATGCCTTCGTTTTTTTGGACTCGCCCTTGTAGTACATCGAGTTTTGCACGAATGTCCGCTCGTTGGTCAATAACCGCTTTTTCACTTAAGTCGTTGAGTGTTTGTAAATATTGTTTTTGCTCGATTTCTAATTGCGCTTTAATTTCTGACTCTAGAATTTTAATTTCCAATGGCTTACTCAAGCAAAGCCCGATGATTAATGCCATCATGAGCCTGGGCAGCGAATTTAAAAATTCGGTTTTAGTAATCTTATCGGTGCCATCGCCCTTGCCGGTACTGGAAACAATAAAACGATCCAGGTTGAAAATAATCAATGCCCAGCAAAGCCCGAAAAATACCGACAGGCTGGTGGTGAGTGGGTCCATGGTGCTGCCACCTAGTACGGTGGTATCTTTGGGTGAGAAGACCGCATAAAACGCATAGGAGCCAGAGAAAAATGCCAGAAATCCTACGGATAAAACCACGCCGCCTAAGCCTTGATATTTGACTCGATCTGATTGTGGGCAGCGCGCGAGCAGTTGTGCGTCGGCTCCCGCTGAGTACCATAAGAGCCTTGTGATCCATGAAACATCTTTCACGGTGCCATAGCGATAGCCATCGATTTCTGTCGGGTCGTGGTTCTCTGTTTTAGAGGTCATGAAGTGCTCCTTTTCTTGGTAACGGTAAATAGAGGTGAATGAGTTTTTATGCATCCAGTCTTGGCTTGGATGCTTTGTTTTTTGATATCAATGTCCTGCGGTGCAATGCGCAGGCTGGAGTTGATTCGAACCGATTGAGGCTGAATTCTGGCCTCGACGTTTGTTTTGATGCTGACAGATGCTCGAATCGAATCTTGTTTTAAGACAACATCCGATTGTTCGATGGCATAGGTTTTCCAATACAGCAGGCCTACAACTCGAATTTTATCAGCAGGCTTGGTGAGCCAAATGCTTCTCGTTCGATGGCCACAGGTGAAATAAGTGCGGTTGGCTACGCGAACAATACCAAGGCCCGTGAGTATCACGGTCAGCAACCGTTGCTCGTGTCCACCCATGTGAACGCGGTGAGTTGTTGCTCGCAGTACGGCTGGGAATCCAAAAATGGAGCGCAGAAAATTCAGCGGTTTCATCGCGTCTCTCCAATGGGTTTGCCTTGGTCAAGGGGTCTGCTTTGGCCGATGGGCTTGCTTTGACACATCATCCAAAGTTCGACTCGGCGGTTAATATGTTGCTCATAAACGGGGGCATCGATGTCGGTTAGAGGAAATTGTTCTCCAAGCCCCTCGATCACCAATTGTTCTTGCTCGAGCGAGGTGTTTTCGATAAGCCAAAGCGCTACCTGCAGGGCCCTTTTTTCACTCAATAGTAGATTGTGCTCGCTGCTGCCATAGGTATCGGTATGACCCACCACTTTCAGTTTCAAATTCGGATCTTCCGCTTTGGAAAAAATATCCGCTAGCCGTTGTAATTGCACCAGTGCCTCAAGTTTAAGATTGGCTTGGTTAAAGTCAAAGAGGACGTCGGCGTCCAGAGAAATTGGGCGGCCACAAGATCGAAGGAATAGCTCCGGTTTGACGATCGCTTCGTCTATTTCGATGGCCTCGGGCGCTAAGCGGCTGATAAAAATTGGCTCATCGCCATCCAGTGTGATCGGTACGCCTTCCAGAGAACATTCGATTTTAATTTCCACTCGCCGATTGGGCGCTTGCTCGCTTGAGCTGCGATCTGCGGAAACCAAAAGCTGAGTTTCGCCTCGGCCTTCAACGCTGACTTGACGCGGGCTGATATGACCTTGGGCGATAAACCAACTGGCGATCCGGTCTGCTCGCCTCTCGCTGAGCGCTTGATTGTACTGGTCGTCACCAAAAGCATCGGTATGGCCGATAAATCGAACGCGGTAAGCATGGTTGCGAATGACTTCAAACTGTGGAGCCATAGCCGAGAGCGCGTCAAAGGCTTCGGGTTTTAGGGTGTCCTTGTTGGAGTCGAATAATAAATCGGCATCGATGCGAATCGGCGCTTCACAGATGGAAAGGCTCGAGTTTTTTGGCTCAGGAGTATCCCCCAGTTGTTCAGGCTCAGTGCCTATTGGGTTGGTATCAGGAGCGCTGTTAGAGGGCGATGATGGCGGCTGACAAAAGGATAAGCCCAGCCCCAGTCCAAGTAACGGCAGTAACCACCACCAGTTGAACCCCCAGGAGTGGGTCGCTTGCGCCCAGGCCAAACTTTTAATGTAGCCCTGTGATGGATCTTTGGGGTTGAATGGAGTGAGCGTGTATTGACGTAAAATGACATTGTTTAGGTACATTTTCCGTCGTCGGCGAAACCAAGAGTTATTCTCAACGTTCACGTAAGCAAGCGTTTCGCCTGGGTGAAACAGCTCTTCTCCACCCGTTAATGTGGGTGGGCTCTCCGTTGCTTGTGCGAAGTTGAGTGTTCCATCGGCAATACGGACTTGACCATTTTCGGTGGTATAGCGGCCGGTAAATTGTCCAAATAGCCAGGGTTTGGGTTTTGTTGGCTCCATCCGTCAAGCTCTGCATCGATGGTTAAAAGGCGTGCATTATAAAACAAAATTCTTGCTATTGGTGCAGGTTTTGGTTTTTTGTGTGATCTTGTTGCCTTTCTAATAAAGGCGCTTGATTTAGACGGGGTTGCCCCAACATTCAAGGCCATTATCGTAATCAATTTAAGGAATCATTGTGGAGCAATATCGCGGTACGACTATTGTCTCGGTTCGTCGAAATAACCAGGTGGTTATTGGAGGAGACGGCCAGGTATCACTGGGTAACACCATTATGAAAGGCAACGCTCGCAAGGTGCGACGTCTTTATAACAATCAAGTGCTTGCTGGCTTTGCTGGTGGCACGGCTGATGCCTTTACTCTGTTTGAACGGTTTGAGGCCAAACTGGAAAGCCATAATGGCCAGCTAGTGAGAGCCGCTGTGGAGCTGGCTAAAGATTGGCGCACGGAACGCAGCCTGCGTCGCCTTGAGGCTTTGTTGGCGGTGGCCAATCACGAGGCCTCCTTGATCATTACCGGTAATGGCGATGTCATTCAGCCAGAAGATGATCTTATCGCGATTGGCTCGGGTGGCCCTTTTGCGCAATCGGCGGCTCGCGCGCTGATTGATAACACTGAGTTAAGCGCTCGTGAGATTACTGAGAAAGCCCTCAATATTGCCGGTGATGTATGTATTTACACCAACCATCATTTGACCATTGAAGAATTGACTTGCTAGAGGATTTAAAATGTCTGCTATGACCCCAAGGGAAATTGTCCACGAATTAGATCGCCACATCGTAGGCCAGGAAAAAGCCAAGCGCGCCGTGGCCATTGCTTTGCGTAACCGCTGGCGTCGTATGCAGCTCGATGAGGAGTTGCGCCCAGAGGTAACGCCTAAGAATATTTTGATGATTGGCCCAACCGGTGTTGGTAAAACTGAGATTGCTCGTCGCTTAGCTAAATTAGCAAACGCGCCGTTTATAAAAGTAGAGGCGACTAAGTTCACGGAAGTGGGCTATGTTGGTCGCGATGTTGAGTCGATTGTGCGCGATTTGGTGGATATGTCGGTTAAAATGTATCGCGAACAAGAAATGGAAAAAGTGCGTCATCGAGCCGAAGAGGGTGCGGAAGAGCGCGTGCTGGATGCTTTGCTACCCAAGGCTCGGGGAGAACTCTCAGAGACTGAAAATAGTACTCGCCAGATTTTTAGGAAGAAATTCCGCCAAGGTGAGCTGGATGATAAAGAAATCGAGATTGAGCTAAGAGCGGCTCCCGTTGGTGTTGAAATTATGGCTCCTCCCGGTATGGAGGATATGACCAGCCAGTTGCAAAATATGTTTTCCTCTATGGGTTCTACCAAAACCAAACGCGTGAAGCTGCCCATTAGGCAAGCTTTCAAGCAATTGGTGGATGAAGAGGCGGCAAAATTGGTCAATCAAGAGGAGGTGAAAACGAAGGCGATTGAGGCGGCAGAGCAGAATGGAATCGTGTTCATCGATGAGATTGATAAAGTCGCTAAGAGTTCCCACACCAGTGGCGGCGATGTCTCTCGAGAGGGGGTTCAGCGTGACTTGCTGCCTTTGATCGAGGGCTGCACTGTCAGTACCAAGCATGGCATGATCAAAACCGATCATATTTTGTTTATCGCTTCTGGGGCTTTTCATCTAACCAAACCGTCGGATTTGATTCCCGAGCTTCAGGGTCGATTGCCAATTCGAGTCGAGTTAGAAGCGCTGACGCCGAACGACTTCCAGCGCATTTTGACTGAGCCAAGAGCTTCTCTTACCAAGCAGCAAATTGCATTGATGGCAACGGAGTCCGTGTCTATCGAGTTTACTGATGATGGCATTGCCAAAATGGCTGAGATTGCCTGGGAAGTGAATGAGCGCACCGAAAATATTGGTGCGAGACGTTTACAAACGGTCATGGAGCGGTTGCTTGATGAGGTTTCCTTCGACAGTGACTCCAACGCCGGTAAAACCGTTGTGGTTGATGCGCAATACGTCGATAAATATCTGGGCGATTTGGCTAAGAACCAAGATCTCAGCCGCTTTATCCTCTAATGACAGAGCCGGAAGCGATTGCCTGGCATCGCCAATCCAACACGCTTGAGTTAGTGTTCGATGGCGATGCGCATCACTTGAGCGCCGAGTTTTTGCGTGTTCATTCCCCCTCAGCCGAAGTGAAAGGGCATCATGGTCAAGGCGGCAGCTTGCCCTTTGGAAAGTCTCAGGTGAAGCTCATTGAGGTAAAGCCTATCGGTCATTATGCCTTGTCCTTGGCGTTTGATGATGGTCATAATTCTGGCATCTATAGCTGGTATTATCTCAAGGATTTGTGTGATCATCATGAGCGTTATTGGCAAGAGTATCTCAATGCCTTGCACCAAGAAGGCTTAAGTCGCGAGGCTGGTGTGCAGGTAATTCAAATTAAGTGACGTCAGATGGGAGTATGTATGTCAGCATTTAGACCCAATGTACCGTTTTTCGAGCGATTAATAAAAGCCACTGGCTATTCTTGTGCCGGGCTTAGAGCTGCTTTTAAATACGAGCAATCATTTCGACAAGAAGCCATTGCCTTGTTGATCATTGTACCTTTGGCCATCTGGCTTGGCGATAGTGCAGGTGAGATCGTGTTGTTGATCGGTTCGTGGTTATGGGTCATGGTTGTCGAGCTTTTAAATTCAGCGGTTGAAGCGGTGGTTGATCGTATTGGCCCTGAACATCATGAGCTTTCTGGGCGGGCTAAGGATGTTGGGTCGGCGGCTGTATTGCTGAGTATGATTGCGACCGCTGCGGTTTGGTTGGTGGTGTTGTTGTAGCGAGTACGCAAATTATTAGTCGAGGCGGTCATTGAGGTTGGGTCAAGCTGAAATGAATCCAGCATTGATTGTTTTTCTGCTCCTTTTTCTTTTCTCTTGTGATTCAGGCCAAGAATGGAGAGATGAGCCGTATCAAGTAATATGGGTTGATACGGGTAATAATCGGACGTTAAATTACGAAATAGATGATAATTTATCTATTCAAAGAGTCGAGGCCGAAGTGATTGCCGTGGGTAGTGATCAGAAATATGTGGTGGCTAAACAGCGTTTAATAGGTAATGAAGACATTTGGTATTTTTATATTGAACGAGATAAAGATCAGATGTATTTAAATAGCGATGAGATTACCCAGGGGCCATTTTCTGAGTCCAGGTATCAGCAGCTAAAGCAAGAGTTGAGTCTCCCAGGCTTTAGTAAAGAATTTTATTGAGTCAAGCTACTGCAATGTATTCTTAATCGGCGGTGGGTCCTGCACATCGTATTCGCTCGCGTACTCATCAAAATACTCTTCCGGTAAGCGGTTTTGCTCTTCTTCTTCGACTGTGTGCAGATAATACCAAGTGCTCATAAGCCCTATGCAAAAAAGACTGATGATCAAAAAAAATTGTTGGTTTCTAAAACGTTTTTCCTTATCAATCTCACGCTTGTTATCTGGGTTTTCTGACCGTTCAGGCAGTGCAATGCCGCGCTCGGTGAGGAGTTCTGCCAGTGCGCGATAGGCGGCAGCGCTCAGATCAGAGCGCTGATATTTTGTTGTCAGAGTCTCGTTATCTTGTTGCTGGTAGCGAGATTTGATCGCGTCAAAATATTCTTGGGTCTCTGTGGTCATGAACGTTTTCTTTTTAACAAATAACGGCTAACAAAAAATAGCAATTGCGATTTGGATTCTACACTTGGAAAAGCCAATCGATCAATTAGCATTAAATCGGTGGGTGGGCGGTTGACGACTTCTCGAGTGGTCACAGCCGTTTCGAAGCCTGCTTGCTCAACACTGTTGCGGGCATCCTCATTAAACGCGCCAACAGGGTAGCAAAAGTGTTTGCAGGCTTGGCCAGTCAATAGTTCCAAATAGGTTTTAGATTCATTGATTTCTTTGTCTATGACTGAGCGATCCAGTTCATCTAAGCGCAAGTGCTCAACCGTGTGACAACCAATAGCGATATCTTCAGGTAAAGATTTGACCTCATCGGGTGTCAGGATTTTAAAATAAGGGTTTTGTCTGACTTCTTCATTAAGCAGTGTGCCGTCAGGGTCTAACTGTTGTTTGACGTTTTCCAGTTCTTTGACTAACTCGCGCTCGTCCGGCCTTAATGTTCTCAGTGTTTGTCTAAAATATTTGTAGTCTTTGCCCAGTTGTTTGCGAGTGCTTTTGTCAAACGTAAATGTGGTATCGTCCACTTTAATGCTAAAGGTGTTGGTCGCTTGAGCCTGTAGTAAAAAGTCGATTTCATCAATCCAAAATAGTTTTTTATCCAGAAAGCCGGTTGCAAAGTAGATGATCATGGGGGCGTTGTGACTTGCCAATACTGGATAGGCGTGAGTGATGTTGTTGCTGTAGCCATCGTCAAAAGTAAAGGCGACTCCAGGCTTTTTGGGTTTGCTATTGCCCGATAGCCTTGCCTTGACTTCATCCATATCAATAAAATCGACGTAAGGTGCGAGCGCTTTGATGGCGATGTCGAGTTCTCGGGTATTTGAGCGTTTCCAAAGGGGCTTGCAGGGGCTATTGCGCTCAACCTCATCATCGACCACGCCATGCAACATAAATACGATCACCGCATCCTTGTTGAGAGAAAATAGCAGGCGAAACAAGCCTAATTTGTCGCAGATCAGTTGCAGTATTTTTTTCATAGTGAACTCTGAGTCGAAAATTGTCGCAATTGTATCAGGTATTTCACTAAAAATTTAGGTGGCTGGCTTCTTTATCGCCCACAAAAAGACGCCGCTGCCCAGAGCTGCCCAGACGTGTTTAATTGGGTGACCGCTCATAACGCCGGTGATCTCATAGACCTGGTGGTCAAAATGTTCAAACAGCTTAGCCAGGGTGTAAAATATCAAGGCTAGCCAAATTAGCTTTGCAGGTAGCAGAGGCGAATCCTGTTTGATAATGGCAATGGGCATGATCATCATGGGTAGAAATTGCACCACCGCATAGGGTCTCAAATCCCCCGCTTGTTGCGATTCTGTCCAGTGCCAGTAGCCGACCGATGCCATGCCCAGTAGTATGCTTGGCCACAGTAGCCAAATCCCCCAGCGCGTTGATAAATAATGATAAATAAGTAAGCAAAACAGCGACATAAAACCAATAGTCATCGGCAGTCGATCCCAGACTAAGGTGTCGTTGCTTGGATTGTAGTGGTAGTAGGCTGAGCCAAAACCAGTCAGAAAAATACCAATAAAGTATATCCAGTAATGTAGGCTGACGGGCCGTTGCTCACAGACCAAGGAGTTGCGACTTAGGAGTATGGCACCAGCCAAGCCTACGATCAAAAAAGGTATATTGGAGGCCACATTCCAAAAACGCGGGATGCCCAGCAGCGTTTGATCAAAGCTGAATAGGTGATAATTGGGATCTTGGGCGATAGGGCTCCAAAGCGCGAGCGTAACAATACAGATGAGGCTGGTGGCAAAAATCAGGCTGAGTCTAACAGTCACGGATATTTCCTTCGTTGATGGTTGTATCCCGCAAGGGGTAGCGATAAACTATTCGCTTTTCAGTGGTTCTTATGAAAACTCTTTACGTCGAGCTTGGCGATCAGCGTCGTTACCCCATTTTTATTGGTCAAAAATTACTTGATCAGCCTGATCTTTTTACACCTTATATTCGAGGGAAGCAAGTTTGTATCGTCACCAATGAGACGGTTGCGCCCTTGTATTTGAGCCGCTTAGAGAAAACCTTGTCGGCCTTCCAGGTGGATGTTGTGATTTTGCCTGATGGCGAGGCCTATAAAAACTTGCAGTCCATCAATACCATTTATGATCAGTTATTAAAGGGGCGACATAATCGCTCAAGTACTATTGTCGCTCTGGGCGGTGGGGTCGTGGGTGATATGGCCGGTTTTGCTGCAGCTACCTATCAAAGGGGGATTAATTTTATTCAGGTCCCTACCACTTTGCTATCACAAGTCGATTCTTCCGTTGGTGGTAAAACGGGGGTCAATCACCCCCTGGGTAAAAATATGATTGGTGCCTTCCATCAGCCTCAAAGTGTGGTCATTGATATTGAGGTGTTAAATTCGTTGCCGGCTAGAGAGCTGTCGGCCGGTTTGGCTGAAGTCATCAAATACGGCCTTATTAATGATGCACCTTTCTTCGATTGGCTAGAAAATAATATAAAGTCTTTGATGTGTTACGAACCCAAGGACTTGATTGAGGCCATCGAGCGCTCATGTCTGAATAAGGCGGATGTAGTCGCTCGTGATGAGAAAGAGAGTAGTGTTAGAGCACTACTGAACCTTGGGCATACCTTTGGGCATGCCATTGAAACTGCGCAAGGCTATGGCCAATGGTTGCATGGTGAGGCCGTGGCGGCGGGCATGGTGTTAGCCGCTCAATTGTCTCAGCAGTTAGGATGGTTAGATGCAGGGGATGTCAATCGAATAGAAGAGCTTTTGCGTGCTGCGACTTTGCCAGTGCAGCCCCCTTCTGCGATGACGTCGGGTCAGTTTTTAGAAATTATGGCGGTCGATAAAAAAGCCATTGATGGCGCCATTCGTCTGATTTTGTTAAAAGCAATTGGCGAGGCCGTCATTGATGATAGCGTGAGTGCGGAGCAAATTCGGTGTCTGATTGACTCGCCTTGCGATAAATAATGTTTGGTTTTGACAATGAAAAATAAAAATGTTGATCTAAAAAGGCTATTGATATGATAGAGATTACCGATGCGGCGCAGCAAAATTTAAAGGAATTGCTCGATAGTAGGCAGGTTGAAAATGAAGGTATTCGAGTTTTTGTGTCGAACCCTGGCACCACTGAAGCTGAGACCTGTGTTGCTTTTTGCACGCAGGAAGATAGGCGTGATCATAAAGCTATTGAATTTCAATTGATTACAGTTTATGCGGAAGAAAAAACACGGTCTTTTTTAGAGGGTACTAAAATCGATTTCGTTGATGGTGCGTTTCATATACACTCTCCTAAATCAAAAGTACCCTCTCTCAATGATGGCAGCTCGATAAGAGATCGCATCCACTATGTTCTTTATTATGATGTAAACATTGAGCCTCTGGCTCAGCATGGTGAGGTGAGTTTGATAGACCTTACCTCTGACAACGAGGTGTTTCTGAGATTTTGTGGTACAAATTGCGATTTCGTTGATTCAGCTATTCAAAAAAGTATCGAGACAACGATAAAAGAGAAAATACCCGAAATAACTGAGGTATTTTTTGGGTTTGTTGATCAAAATCAGACATTGGGTTGACGTTGTGGGCTTGCGCCGTTTTGCAGGCGGCACCATATATATGCTTTAGCCCCGCCATCTTATGCAAATAATGGCACTGATTTCTTTTCGGGTCGGTTTTTATGGGGTTTTTCTCTTGATTTCAAAAAGTAAAGGGGTTAGGCTCGGATGAAATATGACAATCGGGTGCTTACTATGTCTAACCCTGCTCACACACAACCTCCCATGATCTCAGAGCCTTCAGAATCGACAACCGATGCGCCAGCCTTTTTTTCTAAGGCTGGCTATCGAGCGGTTGTGGATGAGTTGGTTCATCTTTGTCAGTTCGGCAATAGCTTGGTGGCCTTGCTCGCCAAAAAGGGCATGGGCAAGACCACTGTTTTAAATGAAACGCTTTCGCTTTTGGGGAATGCTCAGTGCTGCTATATCTCTGGTAAGTCGCACTCATCGATTGAGGTTATTTTAGCGCGTGTTGCTCAAGAGTTTGCCGTTCCGATTAGTCCTCAAGCTTCAGCGGGTGAAATGTTATCGGCGATTCGCCGCTCCATTCCTGCCCAATCTTTGCAGCATCGGGTTATTGTTATCGACGATGCGGATGTATTAAGTGATACGATTTTGTCATCGGTGGTGAGTTTACTTCAAGGGCAGCAGGGCTATCAATTGCATGTCTTGTTAGCGGGCGATATTGCGTTGGCGCCTCGTCTTGATAAATTTGAAATGAGCGATCTACCAATCTACGATCTTGAATTAAAGCCGCTCACCAATGAGGAGTGCGAGCAATATATTGCACACCGTTTGGAAGGTGTTGAGCAGTATGCTATTGAAGATATGGATTCGGCGACGATCGAGCGCATGTGGAAGCAAAGCAAGGGCGTGCCCTTGGTGATTAACTCTCTGCTCAATCAATACATTGTCAGTCAAGAAATTGCCAATGCCCCGGCCCTTGATCCGATTATGATGGAGGAGGAAGAGGCTAGGCTACCCTATGTGCATATGGGTATGATGGTGGTTCTGTTGAGTTTATTGATACTGGGTTTGATCTATTTGAGTAGCGATGAGCCTGAGGTTGATGTGGCCAATGAGGTTGAGCCAGCCATCATTACTAATGAGCCGGTCAATGAACCTATAGTTAATGCATCTGAGCCAGTTATTGCTGCTGAACCTGAGCCAGTTGTTGAACCTGCCAGCGAGTTCAACCCTGTTATTCCTGAGACTGAGTCAGCGGCTCCAGTGACTGAGCCAGTGGTCTCTGATCCGGCTCCGGCTCCTGTTTCAGAAGTTCAAGAACCTACTGTGGTCAGTCAGCCAGAGCCAATTGAGCCTGAACCAGTGGTGGCCAAGAAGCCTGAGCCAAAACCCGCCGCTGCCCCTAAACCAGAACCTGTGCAAACGCCGGTTAAAACCAGTGCTTTCAGTAGTTGGCCTGGCAATCAGTTTGTGTTGCAAGTGACTGCATCGAGTTCTAAGTCTGGTATTGAGAAGTTTGTAGCTAACCAATCCAATAAGTCCGACCTGACCATTGTGACGACTGATCGCAATGGTAAGCCCTGGTATGTTGTAGTTGCAGGTCCCTATGCTGATCGCGCATCAGCGGTGAATGCCATCAATCGTTTGCCTCAATCCCAGGTGAATGCAGGGCCTTGGCCTAGAACAGTCTCCAGTCTTCAGTAAGCTTTGGGGGGGCGGGTGCCCCCAAAGTATATCTTGGTAAAGGTATAATAAAAGTTATAACAATTCCTTGCCAAAGTAGAGTTAAGTCAGTAAGATCATCTCAGTTGTGCGCCGCACAATGGCCTAAATGACACGATTTAGGCCCTAAATTCGACTATTTGCGTCTAATTTCACCCAATTTTATTGATGGTGATTTCTTAAGTGCGCGCTTAGTGGCGCTAATGATAAGCAGCAATAAAGAGGGTGCGTATGAATCAAGGACTGTATCGATTAGGAGAGTTCAAAGATAATTGCGGTTTTGGCTTGGTGGCTCATTTAAAAGGTCAGCCAAGTCACCAACTGGTGGAGACGGCCATTGCCTCGCTCGCCAGCATGACTCATCGGGGTGGCATTGCCGCCGATGGTAAAACGGGTGATGGTTGCGGCTTATTAATTCAAAAGCCCGATGTGTTTTTTCGTCAAATTTTGGACGTTGAATTACCCTCCATGTATGCGGTTGGGGTCTTGATGTTAAGTCCTGACGTCGGCTCTCAAACATCAGTCAAGGCGGAGTTTGAAAAAGCCCTGGCTTCAGAGGGTTTGTCTGTCATCTGTTGGCGCCCAGTGCCAACCAATAGCGATTGCCTGGGTCGGATTGCTAAATCTAATTGCCCCCATTTTGAGCACGTTTTTGTGGCGCCGGCCCCTGCGCTAAGTGAAGCGCACTTTCAGGCAAAGTTGTTGATTGCCCGCAGGCTAGCTGAAAAAAGTATTGCCAATGAAGATAAGCTCTATGTAGCAAGTCTGAGTACTCGAGTGGTCTCCTATAAAGGCTTGATGATGCCGATTGATTTGCCCGTCTTTTTTGAAGATTTAAAGCATCCCGATTTTGCATCAGCGATTTGTGTGTTTCACCAACGTTTTTCAACCAATACCATGCCTCGCTGGCCACTCGCGCAACCGTTTCGTTTGTTGGCTCACAATGGTGAAATTAATACCATTACGGGCAATCGCAATTGGGCGTACGCCAGGCGATACAAATTTATTACGCCGTTAATTCCGAATATTGATGCGATTGCGCCTTTAGTGAATCGCGATGGTTCAGATTCCTCTAGCTTAGATAATATGTTTGAATTGTTAACCACAGGCGGCATGGAGCTTCATCGTGCCGTGCGTATGTTGTTACCCCCTGGTTGGCAAAATACGGAAACCATGGACCCAGACCTCAGAGCTTTTTATGAGTTTAACTCGATGCATATGGAATCTTGGGATGGCCCTGCCGGCTTGGCTCTCACCGATGGTCGTTATGCGGTCTGCACGCTAGATAGGAATGGCTTGCGGCCCTCTCGATGGGTTCAAACGAAAGACGATATCATTACTGTCGCTTCTGAGATCGGTGTGCATAATTATCGGCCTGAAGATGTGGTCGCTAAGGGGCGTTTGGGGCCGGGACAGATTCTGTCAATTGATACCCAAAAAGGTGAGTTGTGGCATACGGCTCAAGTCGATGAGCAATTGAAAAAAAGTCAGCCATATAAGCAATGGCTGAGAACTCGAATTCAGCGCATCAGTTCAAATCTGTCTTCTGAAAAAGTCTTAAAGGCCCTCGATCCTTTTGCGTTGACCACTTATATGAAATTGTTTCAGGTGTCATTTGAAGAGCGAGATGAGATCATTAAGCCTTTGGTGTTGAGTGGTCATGAGGCGACCGGTTCGATGGGTGATGATACGCCGATGGCGGTGTTATCACAAAAACAGCGGCCCTTGTATGATTATTTTCGCCAGCAATTTGCTCAGGTAACCAACCCACCTATTGACCCATTGCGTGAAGCCATTGTGATGTCTTTGGAAACCTGTCTTGGTCGAGAGCTATCGGTTTATACGGAAACGGAAGATCATGCTGATCGAGTGGTTTTATCATCGCCATTGTTATCGCCCAGAAAATTCCAGTCATTGATCGATTTGGATCGGCCTCAATATCAATATCAGCGCTTGTCGATGTACTACAATCCGCAAGAAAAAGATCTGAAAACTGCTTTGCTGGATTTGATTGGTGATGCGATTAAAGCCGTTGAAGCAGGTAAGTTGATTTTATTGTTAAGCGATGAGGGCGTGAAAGAAAATCAGGTGCCCATTCATGCTTTACTGGCAACCGGAGCCATTAACCAAGCTCTTGTTAAAAAAGGGCTGAGATGTGATGCCAATATTCTTGTGAAGTCGGCAACGATCAGAGATTCTCATCATGTCGCGACGCTCATTGCCTATGGTGCAACGGCGATTTACCCCTATTTTAGTTATCAAATTATCAATGATTTAGTTGCTCGTGGTGAAATCAAAATGGATTTAACTACGGCCTATAAAAATTACCGTAAGGGCATCAATAAAGGCCTATTAAAAATTTTATCCAAAATGGGCATTGCCACTATTGCGTCTTATCGGGGCGCTCAGTTGTTTGAAATTGTGGGTTTGGCAAACGATGTCGTTGAGCTTTGCTTTGGAGATACGCCGAGTCGTATACAGGGAGCCAGTTTTTTTGATTTGGAAAACGATCAGAAAATGTTGGCTAAAAAAGCGTGGTTGGGGCGTAAGACCATTGAGCCGGGTGGCTTATTAAAATACATTCATGGTCAGGAATATCATGCCTATAACCCGGATGTGGTTGTGAGTATGCACAAAGCTATGCGTTCAGGGCTGTATCAAGATTGGTTGAGCTGTGCTGAGTTAATTAACAAAAGACCAGTAGCGACATTAAGAGATTTATTGGCCTTAAATTATCAAGAAAAAGATGCTATCGATATTTCCACCGTAGAATCTGAAGAATCCATCATTCGTCGTTTTGATTCGGCGGGCATGTCTTTAGGTGCATTGTCGCCCGAAGCTCATGAAGCCTTAGCGGAGGCAATGAATACTCTGGGTGGGCGTTCCAATAGCGGTGAGGGTGGAGAAGATCCGGCTCGATATGGCACGGTGAAAATGTCGAAGATTAAACAAGTGGCTTCTGGTCGCTTTGGAGTGACGCCGGCTTATTTAGTGAATGCGGAAGTATTACAAATCAAAATTGCTCAAGGTGCCAAGCCTGGCGAAGGTGGCCAGTTGCCTGGTGGTAAGGTGAACCAATTAATTGCGACCTTGCGCTACTCGGTCCCGGGTGTCACTTTAATTTCGCCGCCGCCACATCATGATATTTATTCGATTGAAGATTTGGCGCAATTAATTTTTGATTTAAAGCAAGTGAATCCTTCGGCATTAATTTCTGTCAAGCTAGTGTCTCGCCCTGGTGTTGGAACTATTGCCGCGGGTGTGGTAAAAGCCTATGCGGATTTAATTACGGTATCGGGTTATGACGGTGGTACGGCGGCAAGTCCTATAACCTCCATTCGTTATGCCGGTTCGCCCTGGGAGTTGGGCCTGAGTGAGGTGCACCAAACACTGCGAGCCAATGATTTGCGTGGGCGCGTGCGAGTGCAAACAGATGGCGGTTTGAAAACGGGTTTAGATGTGATTAAGGCGGCCATTTTAGGGGCGGAGAGTTTTGGCTTTGGTACCGCACCGATGGTGGCCTTGGGATGTAAATATTTACGCATTTGCCATTTGAATAATTGCGCTACCGGTGTGGCTACTCAAAACGATGATTTGAGGCGAGAACATTATCGTGGCACGGTTGAAATGGTGATGAATTTTTTCCGATTTGTGGCTCAAGAAACTCGCGAGTGGTTGGCGGTGTTGGGCGTTCGCAGTCTTCAAGATTTAGTGGGTCGCGTCGATTTGTTAAAACAAATTGAAGGCGAGTCTGAGAAACAAAAAGGCATCGATCTATCAGGCCTATTGCATACCGATGAGCTGTTGGATAGTAAACCGCAATGTTGCCAAGTTGAAAAAAACGAACCCTTTGATAAAGCTGAGTTGGCGCAGACCATGGTCGATGAATTGTTGCCAGTGATTGAGAATAAAACTGGGGGTGAATTTGAATACCAGATTAAAAATTGGGATCGCTCTATTGGTGCGCGTTTATCCGGTGAAATTGCTCGCCGCTACGGTAACCAAGGCATGGCGGACGCGCCCATCTCCATTCGTTTGAAGGGAGTAGCGGGTCAGAGTTTGGGTGTTTGGAATGCGGGCGGCTTACATCTCTATCTTGAAGGTGACGCCAATGATTATGTTGGCAAAGGCATGGCGGGTGGAAAAATAGTGATTTCGCCCTCGCCATTATCGACCTTTGCGACAGAAAAAACAGTCATTATGGGCAATACCTGCTTGTATGGTGCAACCGGGGGTGAGCTGTATGCATCAGGTCGTGCGGGTGAGCGCTTTGCGGTTCGCAATTCTGGTGCCCAAGCGGTGGTAACCGGAACGGGGGATCATTGTTGTGAATACATGACTGGTGGTGTGGTTGTGGTTCTTGGTAAAACCGGGGTGAATTTTGGTGCAGGGATGACAGGTGGCTTTGCTTACGTGCTTGATCTCGATCGTGGTTTTGTTGATCGTTACAATCAGGAGCTCGTGGAAATCCATCGCATCAGTGGTGAGGCATTAGAGCCGCATCGTTTTCACTTATTAGATTTAATTAAACTATTTGCTCAAGAAACGGATAGTAGCTGGGGGCACGAATTAGCCGATAATTTTGGTGATTACGTTCGTAAATTTTGGTTGGTAAAACCCAAGTCGGCTGAACTCGACATGTTGCTAACCAGCGTTAGGCATAGAGGTGAGTAATTATGTCAGTTAAAACCAATAAAAATTTTCAGTTTTTAGATATGCCCAGGCAAGATCCGAATAAAAAAGATCTCTACACTCGAAAAACTCAGTTTGTTGAAATTTATCAACCCTTCACGGCTCGGGCTGTACAAGAACAATCTGAGCGCTGTTTGGATTGTGGCAATCCCTATTGTGAATGGCAATGTCCGGTGCATAATTTTATTCCAAACTGGCTCGATTTGATTGCCAGTGGCGATATTTTTGCGGCGGCCGAGTTGAGCCATCAAACGAACTCTTTGCCCGAGGTTTGTGGCCGAGTGTGTCCGCAAGATCGCTTGTGTGAAGGTGCTTGCACCTTAAATGATGGTTTTGGAGCAGTCACTATTGGTAATGTTGAAAAATATATTACTGACACCGCCTTTGCCATGGGTTGGCGGCCCGATATGTCAAAAGTGGTGTGGAGTGATAAACGTGTTGCCATTATAGGAGCCGGGCCGGCAGGTTTGGGGTGTGCGGACGTGCTAGTTCGTAGCGGCATTAAGCCCGTCGTATTTGATCGATACCCAGAGATTGGTGGTTTGCTGACGTTTGGTATTCCAGAGTTTAAATTGGAAAAATCCGTTATGACAAGACGGCGAGAAATTTTTACCGAAATGGGTGTTGAATTTCATTTGAATGTGGATGTCGATCAAAAAATTTTCCAAGGATTACTTGAAGAATTTGATGCGGTATTTATGGGTATGGGAACTTATACCTATATGAAAGGCGGTTTTCCTGGGGAAGATCTTGAGGGAGTTTATGATGCCCTGCCATTTTTGGTGGCCAATGTGAATCGCAATTTGGGTTTTGAAAAAAATCCCGATGATTTTATTAGCGTTAAAGGAAAAAAAGTCATTGTGTTAGGTGGTGGCGATACCGCCATGGACTGTAATCGCACCTCCATTCGCCAAGGCGCCGAGCGCGTGACGTGCGCTTACCGTAGAGACGAAGACAATATGCCCGGTTCCAAGCGAGAGGTGCACAATGCTAGAGAAGAGGGGGTGCAGTTTTTATTTAATCGCCAGCCTATTGAGATTGTGGGGAATGGTCGAGTCGAAGGCGTTAAGCTGGTGAGCACTCGGCTTGGTGAGCCGGATGAAAAAGGCCGTCGTCGCCCAGAGGTGATTGAAGGCAGTGAGGAAATCATTCCTGCTGACGTGGTCTTAGTGGCCTTTGGTTTTCAGCCTGATCCCAAGCCTTGGTTTGATGATTTTAATGTGGCTACTCATGATTGGGGCGGCGTTGTGGCTCCCGAGTCACAGACTTATCCATTTCAGACCAAAAACCCCAAGATTTTTGCTGGTGGCGATATGGTTAGGGGCTCCGATTTGGTGGTGACAGCGATTTGGGAGGGGCGTCAGGCGGCGGAAAGTATTGCAGACTGGCTTGACCGCTAAGGTTTGAGGCGATAAAGTCAAACTCCCTAGTTTGAATTGTTGTCGCCAATGAAATACACCATTATCCCAGTCACGCATTACCAACAAAACTCCAGTTTGTTGTGGTGTGAGGTGACACAAGAGGCTATCTCCATCGATCCTGGTGGAGAAGTCGAGAAGATTATTTCAGTTATAGAATCTAAAAACCTCACCTTAACTAAAATTGTTCTGACTCATGGTCATATGGATCATGTGGGAGGCGCCGTGGCGCTGGCCAAGCATTATCAAGTGCCGATCATTGGCCCTCATAAAGATGATGAGTTTTGGCTACAGCAACTGCCTGATCAAGCGGCGATGATGGGTATGCAACCTCAGCCACCTTTTGTGCCAACGGCTTGGTTGGATGAAGGGCAAACTATTGAGTTTGGTCATGAGTCATTAGAGGTCTATCACTGCCCGGGTCATACGCCGGGTCATGTCGTTTTATTTCACAGAGCCAGTCAACTTGCGATCGTGGGCGATGTTTTATTTAGAGGCTCCATTGGTCGCACCGATTTTCCCCGAGGTAATCATCAAGATTTGCTCGATAGCATCCGTCTTAAACTCTGGCCTTTAGGAGCTGACGTTGCGTTTGTACCAGGGCATGGGCCTATGTCCACGTTTGGGGAAGAGAGAATGAGTAATCCTTTTGTGGCAGATCATCGTTATGGATGATCCTATTTGGTTTGGTGAGCCTGATGTTGGATTGTTGAATCAACAACGACAACATACCTTGTGTGAAGCTCTGGATATTTCTTTAACCCAAATTGGCCCCAACTTTGTTTGCGGCAAAATGCCAGTCGATGGCAGAACCGTACAAAATATTGGTTTATTACACGGTGGCGCCAGTGTGGCATTGGCTGAGACTCTGGGTAGTATCGGCGCTTACTTAACCATTGATCCTGAGCATTTTATTTGTGTGGGCCAAGAAGTCAGCGCGAGTCACTTGCGCAGTGTGGCAACGGGTTGGGTAACCGGCAAAGCGAGTCCGATTCATCTTGGGAACTCTCAGCAAGTATGGGAAATTCGTATCGAGGATGATAAAAAGCGCTTGAGCTGTATCTCTCGATTAACAGTGGCCATTCGGCGCAAGCGTCAGTGATAGTGCACCCTTTCGGGTGCACAGTTTAACTCCTACAGTTCCTCTAACGTCACATTATCCAGATAAAAATTGTACGCTGGGCTGGGGCCAAAAAAGATCAGGTTGACTTGCTTAAAGGGGTAATCGCTTTCAGGCATGGTAAAGGTGCCGCTAACCTCTGCCCACTCTGTACCCACACTCACTCGTTTGATGACCATATCGGCCCACTTGGTGCCACTTGCGCGAGTGAGGTCCACCTCGACCCAGTTGACTCTCGCTTGCACGGTGTGTGTGCCAGATTCCAGTCGAGCGTACCCAGTTACCCGATAGGTTTTTCCGGCCTCAACTTGTTGAGTGATATATTGCGCTGGGCCATCGTACCAGTTAACACGGTCTGTTGTTTTGATACTGTAAAACCCTTCATAAGGGTTTTCAGAACTGATGCTGAGCTTACCTTTATATTGGGTATACCAGCCTGATAAAGCTCCGCTTTCAATATCGCCATTAGCAATCAGGTTGTTACTTTGTTCATTTGTCGTGCCGCCAACAGGAACAATATTAACTTGATCAACGAGCAAATCATTTTCGACTCTTGGTCCATAAAAAGCCACAATAACTTGCTTGATTTCCCTGCTTTCTTTTAATGAGAAAGTGCTTTCAATAGTGTTCCATTGATCACCATTAATACCTATGCCATTAAAGTAGTGATAGCGGTATCCATTTTCATCATTTATACCAATTGCCATTTGACCATTTTCGCTGCCATTGTGACCTAATTTCATTGCGGCGGAAATATTGTATTCTCCCCCTACTTGTACCCGATTGGTAATATCTTGGTAAACACCCGAGTAAAAATATGGTCGATTAGATGCTCGCAGACTGGATTCGCCAGTGAATCGATGTTTGTTATCAAGATTTAAATTAGCTCCAAAAAAGGGTTTCCAAGGTGAGGTGCTAGCTTCCATACTAGGATTGGCCACTAAGTTGTTATTGACAACTGGAACTAAGGTAGCTGGATCGCTTTGTTCGTTCGTTTTGCTTGGCATAAAATCGGCAACTTGAGAAGAAACGGCTTCAATGGCTGCAACCGCATCAGCGCTATTGGGGTCCCCCTCTGGTATACCACAAGGCAAATCATAGCAATCGGTTTGACGAGGATTTGAAAAGCGATCAATTCGACTAGCGTTGAACACTTGGTTGTAAGCCATAATGGTAGAGAAGGTGTAATCCACTCCATAACCCAGGCCATACTCGAAAATATTGCCGACATCACCTTGAGCTCGTGAGTGCCTTAAACCCATGTTATGACCAATTTCATGGGCGAAGGAATTGTTATTACAGTCAGCGGCTACAAGAGAGTATGCATAGGTTTTTGACCAACTATTGATAATTCCATCCTTTCCAGATATCACATAGCCGATGCCGCAGCTATTATTTTTAACCGAGAGCATGGTAACTAAGTCAGCACCATATTGAGTTCTTAAATTTTGTACATAGGCATTATCTCTTAATGCGCTAAGGCCACTGCTGGCGACTTTGTCTGCCTCAGGAATACTTACTTTTTCAACATGCACTAATTGTAATCGTGCAGAAATTTCACTATCACGATAAATACTATTGGTGGTCGCCACCAAATGATTAATATAGGTTTCTATTGCATCTTGGCCGCCCTTAACTTGTTCTGCGCCTTGATTGTATAACACCAAAACATCAATAGTATTGGCTAAAGCGAGGGGGCTTGAGATCGCAACTGAAGTCGCCATCACTTTAAAAAAACTACTTATTTTCATTTTTTACTCTCTTATTGTGTTGAGGTTTATTGAGAAGGTTCTAGTACATCTTGTATGACCAATACTTCATCGGTTTCCTGTGGATAGGGTTCGGCCACCGCGTCTTTTGAAACGATCCATCCTTTATTGTCACGCGCTTCCATCAAATAAACACCGTAAGGTGTTGAGATGTTGGCAAAGGTGATATTTTTTCCTTGAGTTAAGGTCATTGAGTAAGACGGGTTATCATCCAAAAAGCCGACAATGGTTTTATCACCATTCTTGTGAATATTGGCTTCCTCGATAGTGACCTCAAACGAGCTTTTTAATTGGGGAATGGGTATATTGATCATTCCACCTTTTTGCAAACCATCAATTAAGTCTGGTGTGAGCAAAAGATCGGCTTTTTCATAGGTTGTTGGATGAGTATTCCCATCAGCACTTTTCCAGAGAGAGGCACCATTTATGATTTGCGGGTCTTTGATATCAGAAGGCGGGCCTATCGAATGCGCCTTATGTTGAGAAATGGTAGTTTGTAGCATCTCAGTATCGGTATGACTCGATACCAGTTCAACCTCAGGAGTCTGTAAAGGTTCTTTGGTCGCCAGCCAATAAGCTATTGTGCCAGCGGATAAAGCGAACAGGCTTATCATTTTTATTTTCATAAGGTTATCCTGTGATCATTTAAGTACTATAGTGAGCAATGCTCGTACCATATCGTTTATGCATTTCGTTTTTGCTTCATTTAAGATGCCATTGTGTGGCACTGATCACATATTCTTTCAGTGTCATAAAAAAGTGTTATATTTATTGAGTCATTCTTTACCCTTTGGTAAGAGAAAATACGCCAATAATTTTTAATTGCAGTTAAAAATTAAGCGCAAGGTGTTTAGAATACTGACTCGTTCAGTTCGTTTTTCATAAAATTATTTATAGGAGATGTGATGAATAAAGTAGCCGTGGTGCTTTCTGGTTGTGGTGTTTATGACGGTGCTGAAATCAATGAAGTGGTATTAACGTTGCTGTCACTAGAAGAGAATGACATTGCCTACCAATGTTTTGCTCCAGATATAGATCAATATCATGTGATCAATCATCTTAACGGTGAGGAACTGCCACAAAAAAGAAACGTACTGCAGGAGTCTGCAAGAATTGTTCGAGGCAATTGTAAAGCATTGACTGAGCTTAACGCTTCAGAGTTCGACGCGTTGGTGGTGCCTGGTGGATTCGGAGTTGCTAAAAATTTATCCAATATTGCCTTTGAAGGCGAAAACTTTTCGATCAACGACACGTTTTTAGAAGTGTGTCTAGCGTTTAAGGCGCTCAATAAACCTGCGGCCTATTTGTGTATCGCTCCAGCATTATTGTGTAAAATTTATGATCGTATTCGATGCACGATTGGAAATGATAAAGGGTTTGCTGAAATTATTGAGGCATGTGGTGGAACTCACGAAGTATCGAAAGTTGATGAGGTGGTCGTCGATGAGTCCAATAAAGTCTTGAGCACCTCATGTTATATGTTGGCAGAAAATCTCAGTCAAGCTCGCTCTGGGATTGTTAATTTGGTGTCTGCATTGAAAAAAATGCTGTGATGCAAACGTCGATTTCTAGCCGATGTCAACGGGAGATAAATTTTCTAGATGGCCACAACACTGGTGGGCCATCTTTCGTTTACTCTCCAAGTATTTTCTTAACAATAGCCTGGCCCGTTTCTTGGGTCGTTGCTTTGCCACCTAGATCTGAAGTGAGGTATTCTTGTTCCGCCAAGACCGACTCAATGGCTTTTATAACGATATTATGAGCTTCATCTTCACCTAAATGCTGCAGCATCATCGCTCCAGACCAAATGGCGCCGATCGGGTTAGCAATACCGAGGCCGGCAATGTCGGGAGCCGATCCATGAACGGGCTCAAACATTGAAGGATAGGTACACTCAGGATTGATGTTCGCTGAGGGTGCTATGGCAATGGTGCCCGTGCAGCCAGGCCCTAAGTCCGATAAAATATCGCCAAATAAATTTGAGGCCACCACGACATCAAACTGCTCAGGTGCCATGACAAATTTGGCGGTTAAAATATCAATATGAAACTGATCGGTTCGAATGTCTGGGTATTGTTTGGACATCGCAGCAAAGCGACTGTCCCAGTAAGGCATGGAATGAAAAAGACCGTTGGATTTGGTGGCTGAAGTGACGTGCTGCTGTTTTTCGGGAAGTTGCTTGGCAAACTCAAACGCGTATTTTAATATCCGGTCGGTTCCCTTGCGCGTGAAAATGCTGTTTTGAATGACCATTTCTTGCGGGGTATTGGGGTATTGAGTGCCGCCGCAATCTGAGTATTCACCTTCCACGTTTTCCCTAACCACGTAAAAATCAATATCGCCAGGTTTTTTGTTAGCCAGCGGGCAATTGACCCCTTCAAAAAGGCGAACAGGCCTCAAGTTGACGTACTGATCAAACATTCTTCGAATGGGTAGTAATAGGCCCCATAAAGAAATATGGTCAGGTACGCCCGGAAAGCCAACGGCGCCCAAATAAATAGCATCAAACGCTTTTAGTTGCTCAATGCCGTCATCGGGCATCATCTTTCCCGTTTTGGCAAATAATTCACAGGACCAATCAAAAAACTGCCAATTTAGCTGGATATCAACGCGATTAGCGACGGCTTCCAATGCTTTAATGCCCTCTGGAATCACCTCCTTGCCTATACCATCACCTGGGATAACGGCAATATTGAATACTGTCATAGCAAATACCTGTTGGGAAAAGAAATGACTGTACAGCATGGCTAGTATGTATCAATATACAATTTGTAAACTTTAAGGTTACATATCGTGAATAATCTGCCTCCACTCAATGATCTAAAAGTGTTTTGTGAGGTTGCTAAGCATTCGTCATTTGCAGCAACGGCTGAAAGTCTGGATGTCTCTCCAGCTTTTATTAGTAAGCGGATTCGTCTGCTTGAGCAGCACTTTGGTGTGCACTTATTTTATCGCTCCCCTCGGCGCAGTCAGTTGACCCATCAAGGGCGCATCGTGCTTATGCAAGCTGAGAAAATGTTGGAGTTGTTATCGCAAACACATGATCAATTGACTGGCAGCCAAGATGAGCTTAAGGGTTGTCTGCGGATTGTCACGAGCAGCGGCTTTGGGGAGAAATGTATCGCTCCCATTCTATCGCGGTTATTCGACCAAAATCCTCATTTAGAACTAGAATTGTCGCTATTGGATCGTCGAGTGGATTTGCTATCAGAAGGCTATGATTTGGAAATTAAAGTCGGCGGCGACTTGCCAGAAAGAATGATAGCCGAGAAACTGTTGGATAATCATCGCGTGCTTTGTGCAAGCCCAGATTATTTGGCCAAAAATGGTGATCCTAAGACCTTGTCGGACCTGGGGGATCACAGCTGTATCAGTATTCGAGAGCGAGATCATGATTATCACAGTCAGTGGCAGTTGTACGATGAATCAACTCAGAGACAGTCGATAAGGCCTAAGTTATCGTTAAAGACCAATAAGGGTGAAGTCGCTGTGCAATGGGCTTTAGCGGGCCACGGAATTATTTTGCGCTCGCTGTGGAGCGCGCAACCCTATTTGAACCGTGGTCAGTTGGTGCGTGTATTGCCGGATTTTTTTCAGCCGGCAGATATATACGCAATTTACGCTCAGAGAAAAAGTACGTCGGCCATACTAAGGTATTGCGTGAAAACCATTACATCGATGTTAAGAGAACCGCTTATTCTGACTTCTTTGTGAGTGCGCCGTTGGTATGGTGATATGATAGGCTCAACGTTTCGAGTTTTAAGGTTTTTCGTATGACACATTTGACGGATGATGCAGAGCATAATTTTCAACTATTTTTTGAAGATGCCTTGGCCACGGGCTGTATATGGGGTTTGCAATCTCCAGACGGTTGGGCGCTGTGCGCTTCTGAGCGCTATCAAAATAGTGAGGTGATGCCGTTTTGGTCTCAGCCTGAGTATGCACAAATCCACTGTGTGGATGATTGGCAGCACTATGAAGTCGTGCCTGTTTCTTTAGAAGAATGGCTAGATGAGTGGTTACCAGGAATGCACGACGATGTGATTTTGGTGGGTGTTAATTGGAACGAGGCTCTTGAGGGTTTGGAGGTTGAGCCGTTGGATATTCTTCAGGAATTTGAGTAGCCTCACCCTTTCAGGCCGACTTGGCGATCTCCTGGTGATGGTACCCCTTCAAATAGTCTCGAAGCAACGCTATCAAATTGTTCTCAACAAATTTTTCAAGGTGCTCGAGCCTTTCAAAATCAGGCGATAAGGACAGATTTTGGTGTCTATCATACAAAAAAATGCGTCTTTGTTGGTAGTAGGAGGTTTTATTGCTGATCGATAGGTCAAAGTCACTGCACAAGCGCTTAAGCTGAGGGAGTCTTGAGGTGGTATGACGATCGATTGGCATAGTAAACGGCGCTTAAAATGTTGTTGGCATGTATTTCAGTATACGATATTACGCAAAAAGGTAAATAGTTTGCGCCAAATTGTGCGCTGGTCGGCACTTATTTGTGGATGAACGGCTGTTTTGTGAGTTGCGTCACGTTTTTTGAAGCGTTCTGCTGAGCCAACTGTCAGTGGGTTTACAGCAAACTCCTGCAATCAGGCAGCCTAGGCTGTTCGCAAGAATATCACCAAATGAAAAAAAACGATTAGCAACAATGGGTTGTAGCACTTCAAGCGCGATGGAGTAGGTTAGGATGCTCAAAACGAACCAAAACCAGCCGCTAGACCTTTGGTACGCGATGTAGCCCAGTCCTACCATAAAGCCCCATGCTCCAGCATGTAAGAATTTATCCCAGAATAAGGCTGACATAGCGACGGGGTTATCTGTTAACATTTGCTGGCTCACCCAAATTAGGGTTAAGACAAAAACGACACGACTTGGCCATAGAGACCATTCTGGGATTAGGCTGGGGTGTTTTTGAGCGTTCATTGTTCACTTCATATCAATATAAGGGTTGGTCATGATAGCAATTCGATCATTGCTGGTGTTAGTGTTAGCCAGTTTTTTCTTAATAGGTTGTGAGAATCTGAAATTGGTTCAAAGCCCAACGGTCAAGCTGACCGATGTCACCTTGCTATCGAGCAGTGCCGTATCGCAACGGTTTCAGTTGACGCTATTGGTTTCAAACCCCAATCCTGTGAGTTTTAAGGCTCAGGGCTTGCGCTATGACATTGCTATTGGCGGTGTCGATTTATTTGCAGGCGAGACTGCAGCCTTGCCAAAATTCAAAGCCTATGGAGCTGAGTCGATTACCATCAATGTCGACACCAACTTACTTGGCGCGTTTCAATTGATTCAGCGCTGGATCAATGCTCCCAATAACAGCTTGGATTATCGCTTAAATGGTGCTCTAACCATTAATGATGCCTTAGGGCCTATGCAATTTTCTCAAAGCGGCTCAGTAAGTTTGACCCGATAACTCTGTTTTAACGATGCTTGGGTTGCTTATCAGCCCAATAATTTATGTGGATATATTATGACTGATCTCATCATCCCTGATGCGAATGAATCATTACCGCTGACCTCTTATGCGGAAAAGGCGTATTTGGATTATTCAATGTACGTGATTTTGGATCGTGCGCTGCCCAATATTGGTGATGGCTTAAAACCAGTACAAAGGCGCATTATCTATGCTATGAGCGAGCTTGGTTTGTCGGCCAACGCCAAATTTAAAAAATCCGCCCGAACGGTGGGCGATGTGATTGGTAAGTTTCACCCTCATGGTGATAGCGCGGCCTATGATGCCATGGTATTGATGGCGCAACCATTTTCCTATCGTTATCCCTTGGTGGATGGTCAGGGGAACTGGGGTTCTCCTGATGATCCAAAATCTTTTGCCGCGATGCGCTACACCGAGTCCAGACTAACGGCTTATAGCAAGTTATTACTTGAAGAATTGGGTCAGGGTACGGTTGATTGGCAAGCGAACTTTGATGGCACTTTGGAAGAGCCCTCGGTGTTGCCGGCTCAGGTGCCGAATATATTACTCAACGGAACCACCGGTATTGCCGTGGGGATGGCGACCGATATTCCGCCTCACAATTTGAGAGAAGTCGTCAATGCCTGTATTCATTTATTGGAAAAACCCAAGGCGACCATTGAAGAATTGTGTGAATTCCTCCCAGGCCCCGACATGCCAACGGATGCCGAGATCATTACGCCCAAACAGGACTTGATGAAACTCTATGAAACTGGGCGAGGCAGTCTACGTATGCGTGCGGTATGGCACAAAGAAGATGGTGACATTGTGGTAACCGCGCTGCCGCATCAAGTCAGTGGGGCCAAAATATTGGAGCAAATTGCGGCCCAGATGCAAGCCAAAAAATTGCCGATGGTGGCGGATCTTCGAGATGAATCCGATCATGAAAACCCAACGCGCTTAGTGATTATCCCTCGTTCCAATCGTGTCGATTTAGAGCCGGTTATGAATCATTTGTTTGCCTCTACGGATTTGGAGCGAACCTATCGTGTGAATTTAAATATGATTGGTACCGATGGTCTTCCATCCGTGAAGTCGTTGCCAACTATTTTAAACGAATGGTTGGCGTTCAGGCTGGCGACGGTCAGGCGTCGTTTAGAGCATCGCCTGGATAAAGTACTTAAGCGGCTGCATATTTTAGAGGGCTACTTGGTTGCTTTTTTAAATATTGATGAAGTGATTGAGATTATTCGTACCGAAGACAAACCCAAGCAAGCGCTAATGACTCGCTTTGCCATTAGTGATATTCAGGCTGAGGCAATTTTAGAGCTTAAGCTGCGTCAGATTGCTAAATTGGAAGAAATTAAAATACGCGGTGAGCAAGATGAATTGGTGGCTGAACGAGCCGCTTTGGAAAAATTGTTAAGCTCGGAAACACGCTTAAAAACCTTGATTAAAAAGGAATTGACAGAGATCGCTAAGGAATACGGAGACGATCGCCGCTCACCTATTGTCAGTCGAAAAGAAGCACAGGCATTTAGTGAAGCGGATTTGCTAACGAGCGATCCTATCACGGTTGTGCTTTCTGAAAAAGGTTGGATTCGTGCGGCAAAAGGCCACGATATAGATCCGTTAAGTCTGAATTATAAATCAGGAGATGGATTTAAATTTTCAGCGCGCGGTAAAAGTAATCAGCATGTGTTGCTAGTTGATTCGACTGGCCGCAGTTATGCATTAGCCTCTCACGCTTTGCCCTCAGCTAGGGGGCAAGGTGAGCCAGTGACGGGCAAGCTGAATTTGCCCAGTGGTGCTACAGTGGAAGGTATGTTGATGGGAGGCGAGCAAGTCTCAGTGCTGATCGCCAGTGATGCTGGTTACGGTTTCGTGGCAAGTATGTCGGATTTGTACACCAAAAATCGCGCGGGCAAGACACTGTTGTCACTACCAAAAGGGGGGCGTGTATTGCCGCCTTTGGTTATTGATGACCCTGAAACTCAGCAAGTGGCCATAGTGAGTAATGAAGGCCGCTTATTATTATTTCCTTTGTCTGACCTACCCGTGCTCGCTCGCGGCAAAGGCAATAAAATGCTCAGCATTCCTAGTGCGCGGGTACAAACTCGAGAGGAGTATGTGCTAGGTTTGGTGGTGTTATCGCCAGGTCAAACGTTGACGGTGCACGCCGGTAAGCGACATTTGAATATCAAGGGTGCCGATTTGGATCATTACCTTGGTGAGCGCGGGCGTCGAGGTAATAAGTTACCTAGGGGCTTCCAGAAGGTAGATCGCTTAGAGGTTCAGGGCTGAGCTTAAGAGGGAGCCTTTAGGCTCCCTAATATCTAGTTAAGGAGCTATAGAGTAGGCTCCTTAAATATCATATTCAATAATCAATGGCGCATGGTCTGAAAAACGTTGCTCCTTATAAATCACGTCTGATTGTTCGATCACTTTATCTTTTAAGCCTTTAGAAATTATTTGGTAATCAATGCGCCATCCCGTATTGTTTGCCCAGGCTTGGCCGCGATTTGACCACCAGGTGTATTGATGCGCTTGTTGATTAATTAATCGAAAGGCATCATGAAAACCGAGAGCATCGTCACGAGTGTTGTCGGGGTCATCGAGAAGCCAGTCCATCCAGGCTCGTTCTTCTGGCAAAAAACCTGAGTTTTTTTGATTCCCGCGCCAATTTTTGATGTCAATTTTTTTGTGGGCGATGTTCCAGTCTCCACAAATAATATATTCTCGCCGCTTTTTGCTCATGCTCTTTAGCACCGGCTCTAGCCTTGCCATCATGTCGTATTTGAAGGTCTGCCGCTCTTCTTTGGACGAACCTGACGGCATATACAGCGACACAATACTAATGTTGCCAATATCAACTTGAAGATATCGACCTTCACTATCGATATCACTCCATTGTTGTTCTACAAAAAGCTCTCCAAGGCCTTTATATACCTTGGTGGGCTGTTGCTTTGTGTAGATAGCAACGCCACTGTAGCCTTTTTTTTCAGCGCTATGGAAGTGGCTGTAGTAATTTTCTGGGTGATAGAGCGGATCGTTAATTTGTTCTAGCTGCGCTTTGGTCTCTTGTAAGCAGATAACATCAGCATCCGTTGTTGGTAGCCATTCGAAAAGGCCTTTGCGAGCAGCAGCACGAATACCGTTAACATTAATAGAAATAACTTTCATATCATTCTGGTTTTTTTTGTGTTAAAAAAGGCCATCATACGTTTAAAGCACGCGCAATAAAAGCTTGTAAGTTTGCGGCGCCT
>CAXQRU010000004.1:0-19351 GCA_964226685.1 Polaribacter sp.
TTCAACTACTTTATTCTTGCTCATGGTGGCGTATCTCCTATGTTAATTTGTTTGTTTAGCAACTTAAAATTAACCGGATACGCCGCTCTTTTTCAACCCTTTGATACACCAGATTTAGTTATACCTCTATCTTTCTAAAACAATAGTCTTTCGAAAAGGATCGGAAATCATGAAGAAACTTGCCACTTTTGCCTTGCTGTCAATACTTATAGGCTGTGATCAAACCACTGTTAGAAGTAGTGATACCTTAGAAAACTCTTACCCCCAAGGAAGAAGCATCACTGTTAATATTGATACAGAAAGGACTACCTCTACCGGAAAATATACCCGTATGGATTATGGAACAACTTATCAACACAACTATACTGTGTTTATCAAACCAGATGATATTACTTGGAAATCACCTAACTCCAAAGAAGTAGAACCCGAAAATATTTTATTTTGTGAAAATGATACTTATATTCAGTATTCAATTAAGCACGCCATACTGGTTCAAGTGGAAGTGCCTGTTACCACTGATAACCAACCAAACCCAGATGAATCCAAAGAGTTGAATATAGTTGAGGATAGCTCTACCCCAACAACGAAAATTATCGAGCGTTATGAATCCGTTGTAGAGTCAAGATATCAAAAATCGATAGGGGGAAATTGGGTAATTATCGATGAGGATGAATACAAACTTAAGAAAAAATCTGGCTGCCAAGAATATACCATCCCTAATAAATCTTTATTAGATCCATAACCAGTATTCTTATATCAATGCCTAATATTATCTTTGAGCTCTTGCTTTTTAGATAAAGCAACCAACAACGTACCGAAAAAATGAAGGCTTTATGGAAATTTACTTGCTAAGACATGCTGAAACAGAAGCGAATAAAAAGGGTTGTCTATCTTCACACGCAGATGACATGCTAACAGATCGCGGCTTAGAGCAAGCTAATAATATTGTTGATGAGTTAAATAATTTGAACGCTCAATCTATTCTTTGCTCGCCTTACCCAAGAGCAATTCAAACTATCATGCCCTTCTCCAATTCTTCGAGCTTGGAAATTGAAGTGCATCCATGTCTTGCTGAAGGCCAGCTAGTCTTGGAGTCATCTTTATTGGCAGAACCACCAGAATATTCTGGTGGTTACCCTATTAAAAATGAAACCAAAGGGCAATTTATTGGCCGATCAAAACAGGCTGTTGAACTTATTCTCAATCAAGAAAAAGATACAGTGTTAGTTGTATCTCATGGTCATATGATTCGAGAGCTACTCAACATACTTTTGAATACAACACACAAAGTGCGCTTTCCACATGCCAACTGCGGACTTAGTTGTGTATCAATTGGCAAGAATCCAGTGGTTCAATACATTAATCATGTTTTATGCTCCAGGAAATAACCTAGCACCTATTTTTGACAAACACGGTTTGGTGTCAACAAATGATTGCCAACAATAAACCTAAGTCATTCGAGGCGAATTAAATCTTTATTTTTCTCAAGTGTTTTTTCTCCAATCCCTTTCACTTCCGTTAACTGTTGAATATGTTTAAACCCTCCATACTTTTTACGCCATGCCACAATAGCCTCAGCTTTTTTTATACCAATACCATGCAATGCTTCAGCGATTTGTTCAGCTGAGGCTTGATTAATATTTATTGTTTTTTGATTTGCCGTTTCGTTAGCAATAAATGAAAGCGTGCCAGAATTGGTTTCTACCGTCGAGTCAGCATAGGCATATGAGCTCAATAACAATAGAAAAATGGAAATGAATTTCATAAGAAAACCTCCTTGTTTTAGTTGGCAAGGAGGTTCGTAGTGAGCGTCCTTGCTATTGTTTAAAATTAACTTTTTTGGCTAATATCCAACGCACCCCAATGAGGGAAATGCTTTCTAACTAGGGCGTTGAGTTCCACTTCAAATTCAGAGAATTGAGTCGTTTTTTCAAGTGCATCCAAGGTTGAATCAACCATGCCTGCACCAACTGTGATATTAGTCATACGATCAATGATAATGAAGGCACCGGTTGCTCGATTTTTCCGATATGAATCAATCACAACTTGTTGATCGAGGCTAACATGAACCATAGCAATGTCATTAAGCTCTAACTTATCTGCTGAGTTTTGCTCTTGGGTATTGACATCAATTTGATAATCAATGTGCAACACTTCACCGGGAGTCATTTTGCTCGCAAATTTGAACAAATACTGCTTACCGGGTTGCAGAGCATTTTCATCCATCCAAACGCAGTGAGCTTTGAATTGATTGGTCGGGACGACTTTGGCATCTGCATGGACAACCATGTCACCACGACTTATGTCGATTTCATCATTCAGCGTTAAAGTAACGGACTGCCCAACAAACGCCTCATCCAACTCACCCTCATAGGTTACAATGGATTTGATCGTACTGGATTTGCCTGAAGGCAAAGTTTTAATTGCATCACCTGGCTTTATAACTCCCGAGGCAATTAAGCCGGAGAAGCCTCTAAAGTTAAGGTTTGGACGATTCACGTATTGAACTGGGAAACGAAAATCTTCGAAGTTCTTATCCCCGGAGATCTCGATGGTCTCTAATAATTCCATCAAGCAGGAACCTTGGTACCAAGGCGTATTTTCACTGGGATTCACCACATTATCGCCATTAAGTGCTGACATGGGGACAAAGTGAATATCACTACTTAAACCAATGGACTTGGCAAATGCTTGATAGTCCTGTTTGATATCGTTAAAGACTTTCTCATCAAAATCTACGGTATCCATTTTATTAACGGCAACAATCAGGTGTTTAATACCAAGCAGTGATGCAATATAACTGTGGCGACGGGTTTGTGTCATTACGCCATGACGTGCATCAATTAGAATAATGGCCAAGTCACAGGTTGACGCACCTGTAGCCATGTTTCTTGTATATTGTTCGTGACCTGGTGTATCGGCAATAATAAATTTGCGCTTAGATGTAGAAAAATATCGATAGGCTACATCAATAGTAATACCCTGCTCTCGCTCTTCTTGTAAACCATCAACAAGCAATGCTAAGTCCACCTTTTCACCCGTGGTGCCATGCTTACTGGAATCAGAAGTTATTGCCTGCAACTGATCTTCATAAATCATTTTTGAATCGTGCAATAAGCGGCCTATTAATGTGCTTTTACCATCATCCACACTACCGCAAGTCAAAAAGCGCAGCAGTTCTTTACGCTCATGCTGAGCGAGGTAAGCGTTGATATCACTTTCGATTAATTCAGATTGATGACTCATTAGAAATACCCCTCCTCTTTTTTCTTCTGCATAGCGGCACTACCATCTTTATCAATGGCTCGACCTTGCCTTTCAGAGGTGGTGGTGAGTAACATTTCTTGAATGATTTCTGGCAATGTTTGAGCTTCAGATTCGACAGCTCCGGTTAATGGGTAACACCCTAGTGTTCTAAAGCGAACCATTTTTTCTTCTACTTTCTTACCCTCAAGCGGAGTTCTGTCATCATCCACCATAATGCTAATGCCATTGTGTTCGATCACAGGGCGCTTGGCGGCAAAATACAAAGGCACAATTGGAATGGATTCAAGATGGATGTATTGCCAGATGTCAAGTTCGGTCCAGTTTGACAAAGGGAACACTCGAATACTTTCACCTTTATGGACTTTACTATTGTAGATATTCCAAAGTTCAGGCCTTTGATTTTTAGGATCCCAACGATGCTTTTTATCTCTAAATGAGTAGACTCGCTCTTTGGCTCGAGATTTTTCTTCGTCACGCCGTGCACCACCAAAGGCTGCGTCAAAACGATATTTGTCCAAGGCTTGTTTTAAGGACTGAGTTTTCATGATATCTGTATGGATAGCGCTACCGTGCGTAAAAGGGCCAACACCAGCTTCTACGCCTTCTTGATTGATATGCACAATCAAATCCCACCCTAGATCAGCAACTCTTTTATCACGAAATTCTATCATTTCCTTAAATTTCCATGTGGTATCAACATGCATGAGAGGAAATGGTGGTTTACCAGGATGAAAGGCTTTCATCGCCAGGTGCATCATGACCGCAGAGTCTTTACCTACGGAATAAAGCATAACGGGGTTATCAAATTCTGCAGCCACCTCACGAATGATGTGAATGCTCTCTGATTCAAGTTGTTTCAGGTGTGTTAACGAATAATCAGTCATAATCTTTCAGTCAGTAGAGTTTGGTGCATTATAATGATAAAGCTCCAGGGTTTAAATACTTTGTCGTTCTAAGCTTATGCCCGCTTTTTTTGCAAGGTCTTCAAAGCCTGGAAATGAGGTGGCCACATGGGCACAGTTATTAATCGTAATTGGCCCCGATGCTCGCAAGCCTGCCACCGAAAAGGCCATAGCAATACGATGATCATCATGGGTTTCGATGGTTCCCGTTGTTAATTGGCCCCCTTTTACAATCATACCATCGGCTGTAGGCGTGGCATCAATACCAAGGGTTTGTAAGCCTTCAGCCATGACTTGAATACGATCACTCTCCTTGACTCGTAACTCACTTGCCCCAGTCAGCACTGTACTACCCTTGGCGCAGGCGGCGGCAATAAATAATACAGGAAATTCATCGATGGCTAGGGGCACTAGATCTTCTGGAATAGTGATTCCGGTAAGCTCACTGTAGCGCACACGAATATCGGCAACTGGCTCACCACCTACTTCTCTTTCATTGAGCAGTGTGATGTCAGCTCCCATCAAACGCAAAATATCAATCACACCCGTGCGAGTTGGGTTGATACCAACATGCTCTAATGTGATGTCAGATCCTGGTGCGATACTGGCTGCAACCATAAAAAAAGCAGCCGATGAAATATCAGCAGGAACTTCAATGGACATAGCCTTCAAACGCCCGCCACCCTCTAACCACACACTGTTATCATCGCGTTGAACCTTATAGCCAAAACCTTTTAACATACGCTCTGTATGATCACGTGTGACAGCCGGCTCAATGACTTTCGTTGTGCCTTTGGCATACAGCCCGGCTAATAGTACACATGACTTAACTTGAGCACTGGCCATTGGTGTTTTGTAAGTGATGGCTTTTAGTGATTGACTGCCATGAATCGTGATCGGTGGGCGACCACTCTCTGCCGTTTCAACAGTAATCCCCATGTCTCTTAATGGGTTAGCCACTCGATTCATCGGACGCTTTGTCAGTGAATTATCGCCAGTTAAGGTCGCACTGAAATTCTGGCCCGCTAACAAGCCAGCCAGTAATCGCATCGCCGTTCCCGCATTACCCACATAAAGTGGCCCTGGTGGCGCTTTTAAACCTTTCATTCCAACGCCATGGATAGTCAGCTTGCCATTTTCAGGACCTTCGATGACAACGCCCATATCTCTGAAAGCTTGCAAGGTAGCTAAGGCATCTTCACCTTCTAATATACCACTGACCTCAGTCACACCATCTGCTAATGAGCCGAGCATGATAGAGCGATGTGAGATAGATTTATCTCCGGGTACGCGTAAATTTCCAGTGACCGAGCCACCAGGTTGAATGATGTATTGTAATGTTTGAGTCATAGGGTCTATGTAGCTCGATTTGTTAAGTTGTTTGATAAAGCGATCACGAGCTGCCTTTGCTCGGGTAAACACTCCTAGCAAATGCGCGTGATCTTCGTTGTTTATGGCTGTTGTTAATTGGGACAAGTTGTTTTGGAAAAGTGCAATGGCATTCAAAACGGATTGCTTATTTGCAATCATAATATCGTGCCACATAGTCGGGTCGCTGCTAGCAATTCGAGTAAAGTCTTTGAAGCCCCCGGCAGCATATCGAAATAAATTTTCATTATGGCTATCGTGAGCTAAGGTATCGACTAGCGAGTACGCAATAACATGCGGTAAATGGCTGGTAGCCGCCAGAACCTCATCGTGTTCTTGGACACTCATTGTGAGCACTTCTGCACCCACAGATTCCCATAGATCTTTAACTAAATCACAATGTTGATTTTCACAGTGAGGCGTTAAGATGACTCGGTGCTGCTCATATAAAGATGGATTAGCCGCTGTAACACCACTTTGTTCAGAGCCAGCTATGGGATGACCAGGAACATAATTTTCTGGTAAAAACCCTAATTTTTCTTCAAGGCTTGTGATGATGTTTCCCTTTGTACTGGCACCATCTGTTAAGGTCACGGAATTCGCAACCAAGGCGTGTGCACTGATAAGCTGATCAGCTACAGACAATGTTGGAACAGCAACAAAGATACAGTCCCCCTCGCCTAACTCATTGGCAATACCGGACAGAGCATTTACGCCTCGATCAATAATACCCATGGTGAGTGCTGTATCGATCGTTTCTTGACGACGAGCAACCGCAATAATTTCAATAGCCTGACCACGCTTCTTTAGGGCAGCCGCCAAACTTCCACCAATCAACCCTAAACCAATTACTACTAATTTACGCATACCAACCTTTACACTATTCCAGGTTTACTAGCACTTGTTTTTCATCGAGGTAGTCAAGGAGTTGTTTGACGCACTCATCAATACTTTGTTCATGAGGTTTCAAGAGCACCTCGGGATCCTCTGGCTCTTCGTAGGGAGAATCGATCCCAGTGAAACGTTTAATAAGGCCTTGGCGGGCTTTTTTATATAGACCTTTAGGGTCTCTACTTTCACAAATCTCAAGCGGCGTAGAAATATGAACTTCAATAAATTCGCCTGGAGCAAATAGCTGGCGAACCATTTGACGATCGCTTCTAAATGGAGAAATAAATGCAGACACTACGATCAGGCCAGCATCGACCAGCAGTTTTGCCGTCTCCCCGATACGACGAATATTCTCAATCCGATCAGCATCAGAAAAACTCAAATCTTTATTGAGTCCATGACGAATATTATCGCCATCTAGCAAATAGGTATGAAAATTTCGACCATACAACGCATTATCCAACGCATTAGCCAGTGTTGATTTGCCCGCACCACTTAATCCCGTAAACCAAAGCAAGACCGGTTGTTGATTTTTTTGGAGTGATCTTTCCTTGCGAGTGACCTCATGATTGTGCCAAGTAATATCTTCAGTCATATTAAGCCTATCAATTAAAGAACGCCAACAGGGTATGATCCAAGAACTTTTAGCTCCGCCGCCCTTTCACCCACTTTCGCTAATGCATCCTTCACAATTTGTTCATCACGATGCCCTTTGAAGTCGACGAAAAATATATAATTCCATGCACCAGATCGAGACGGACGAGACTCAACCCGCGTTAAGTCGATACCTAACTCATGAAAAGGAGCCAATAAATCGTATAAGGCTCCCGGTTTGTTTTTCATCGATACCACAATAGACGTTTTATCAATACCGCAAGGAGGCACTTGTTGGTTACCAATAATTAAAAACCGTGTTGAATTATCGGGCCTATCCTCTATTTTTTCGGCCAGTACTTTTAAATCATATAAATTGGCCGCCGTGACACTGGCAATAGCGGCTGCATTCCACTCACCTTTTAAGCGCTTGGCTGCTTCTGCATTGCTGCTAACCGGTACTCGTTCGGCCATAGGATAATTGGCATCTAACCACTGGCGACATTGCGCTAAACTCTGCGCGTGGGAATAAATTCGCGTGATACTATCGACTTTAGTCACGTCAGATACCAATAAATTTTGATGAATTCTCAGAACCACTTCGCCACAAATTTGCAAATTGGAATCCACAAAATTATCAAGCGTATGCGTAACAACACCTTCCGTTGAGTTTTCAACAGGCACTACACCGTAATGGACTGCCCCCGCTTCCACTTCTCTAAAAACACCATCAATCACATTCATGGGAATCGGTAGTGCAGAATGCCCAAAGTGCTTATTGACCGCTTCTTGAGTGAAGGTTCCCTCTGGCCCTAAGAAAGCGACCTTGGTTGGTTGCTCTAAGGCCAAACAGGCCGACATGATTTCTCGAAATAAACGAGCCATTTCTTCGTTGTCTAGCGGGCCTTTATTTTCATCCATAATGTGTCGTAAAACTTGAGCTTCACGCTCGGGCCGATAGAACACCGCATTTGGATCTTCAGCCCGTTTCACCTGTGCAACTTGCTGAGCACACTCGGCACGCTCACTAATTAATTTGAGAATTGAGGAATCAATTTGATCAATTCGCTGACGCAATTCATCCAAATTACTCATCGACATCAGCCTCGTCTTCGGCGCTCTCTTCAATGCGCTCAAGCCCAACTAAACGCTCGCCATCTTTTAAGCGAATAACGCGTACACCTTGAGTATTTCTACCGGAGATGGAGACTTCGTCAACGCGAGTTCTGACTAACGTACCCTGATCAGAAATCAACATGATTTCTTCGCCATCAAAGACTTGCACTGCACCCACAACAGCGCCATTTCGATCGCTAGATTGCATTGCAATCACACCCTGACCGCCACGACCTTTCGTTGGGTACTCTGTCACTAAGGTGCGCTTACCAAAACCTTTTTCGCTCACAGTTAGAACTTTACCGTTTTCTGAGGGGATAATCATAGAAATGACTTTGTGGTCATCATTGATGCGGATGCCGCGAACACCGCGAGAGGTTCTACCCATTGCACGCACATCATTCTCGTTAAATCGAACGGCCTTGCCAGCAGTAGTAAACAACATAACATCACTTTGGCCGTCAGTAATGGCTGTTTGTACCAAGACATCATCTTCATCTAAATCAATAGCAATTAACCCAACGCTTCTTGGACGAGAAAACTGGGTCAATGCCGTTTTCTTCACAGTACCATTCGCGGTTGCCATAAAGATGAAGTGATCTTCATCGTACTCCTTCACAGGTAATATCGAAGTGATGCGTTCATTATCTTCTAAGGGCAACAAGTTAACGATAGGGCGTCCTCTTGATTGACGACCAGCCACTGGAATTTGGTACACTTTTAACCAGTATACTTTACCAGCGTTTGTGAAACACAAAATGGTATCGTGAGTACTGGCAATCAATAGGTGCTCGATAAAATCTTCATCTTTTACTGAAGTAGCCGCTTTACCCATGCCTCCACGACGTTGAGCCTGATAATCACTCAATGGCTGAGTTTTTGCGTAGCCACCATGCGAAATCGTTACTACTCGATCTTCTTCAGTAATTAAATCTTCAACGGTTAAGTCGCGTTTTGACGTTTCAATTTCAGTTCTACGCTCATCGCCATACTCTTTATCAATTTGCGCAAGTTCATCTTTAATTACACTCATAAGACGATTTGGTTGAGATAAAATATCGAGGTAATCCTCAATTTGGGCCAATCGTTCTTGGTACTCAGCTAATAATTTATCGTGCTCCATGCCAGTTAAACGATGGAGGCGCAAATCCAAAATAGCTTGAGCCTGAGCGGGCGAAAGGTAGTAGCTTCCGTCCCGAATTCCATACATGGGATCTAAATCTTCAGGACGACAAGTATCGTTTCCACGCTCCAAAAATTGCATAACCGAAGTCGCTGACCATCCTCGTGACAACAAGGCATCTTTGGCTTCAGCCGGAGAAGGTGAGGATTTGATAAGGGTAATGACTTCATCAATATTGGAAATAGCAACAGCAAGGCCCTCTAAAATATGACCTCGCTCGCGAGCTTTGCGTAACAAATAAATCGTTCTACGCGTGACCACTTCCCTACGGTGCCTGACAAAACATTCCAATAGCTGATGCAAATTGAGCGTTTTAGGTTGGTTATCCACTAGGGCAACGATATTAATACCAAACACACTTTCTAACTGTGTTTGGTTATACAAATTATTCAAGACCACATCGCCAACTTCTCCGCGTTTAAGTTCGATAACGACCCTCAAGCCATCTTTATCGGACTCATCGCGAATCTCGCTAATACCTTCGAGCTTTTTCTCTTTAACCAATTCAGCAATCCGCTCGATAAGACGTGCTTTATTTAGCTGATAAGGCAGTTCAGTTATGATAATGGTTTCTTTATTTTTAGCCTCATTACTCTCGACAGTTGCGCGAGCTCGAACGTAAATTCTTCCTCGGCCAGTTTTATAAGCTTGAACGATTCCAGCTCGACCATTAATGATGCCGGCAGTGGGGAAATCTGGGCCTGGAATGTACTCCATTAATTCATCAATCGTGATTTGCTCATTATCAATATAAGCCAAGCAAGCCCTAATGACTTCTCTAAGATTGTGAGGAGGAATGTTGGTTGCCATACCCACCGCAATTCCCGATGAACCATTAACCAATAGATTAGGGACTTTGGTCGGAAGCACTGCGGGTATTTGTTCAGTGCCATCATAGTTGGGCACAAAGTCAACGGTTTCTTTGTCTAAATCGGCCAGTAATTCATGGGATATTTTGGCCATACGAATTTCGGTGTAACGCATGGCTGCTGCGGCATCACCATCGACCGAGCCGAAGTTTCCCTGACCATCGACGAGCATATAACGCAGCGAGAAGTTTTGCGCCATGCGAACGATGGTGTCATAAACAGCTGAATCGCCATGAGGATGATATTTACCGATGACATCACCCACCACACGAGCTGATTTTTTATACGGCTTGTTCCAGTCGTTGCTAAGCTCATTCATGGCAAAAAGCACACGTCTGTGAACGGGCTTTAAACCATCACGAACATCGGGTAAAGCCCTGCCAACAATGACGCTCATGGCGTAATCTAGGTAGGATTGCTTAAGTTCATCTTCAATGCTAACGGGTAGTACTTCTTTTGCTAAATCGCCCATAGTGTAGAGTCGCCTGATACTATTACTTTGTTGATTTTTTAGCCGAGGCTAGCTGGTTGTTGAGGTGTCAAACAAGCCGGCGAGTATACCACAAAATGCACCCGTTGGAGTATCGGAAAGATTCAACCACAGAACAGTCAATTTACGTTACACTGCCCCTTTTAGCCATTAATGAATACCTATGAGCCAACTCGTTGACCAGATCCTTTATGCCGGGACGTTGATACCTGTTATCCCAGAAAATTGTTATTGGACCCATCAAGCGATCGCCATCCATGATGGAAAAATTTGTGCAATTGGTTCAAAAGACAGCATTGACCGTCAGTATCACAGCGATAACACAACCGCACTCGATAACCATATCGTGATGCCAGGCCTAGTCAATTGTCATAACCATGCTGCCATGAGCTTATTTCGAGGTTACAGTGATGACCTGCCTTTGAAAGAGTGGCTCGAACAAGCCATTTGGCCAGCTGAAGCTAAGCATGTTAGCCCTGAATTCGTCTATGAAGGCACTGAATTGGCTATTGCTGAAATGATTAAAAGTGGTACCACCTGCTTCTCGGATATGTACTTCTTCCCCGATGAAGCCGCAAGATGCGCTCACAAAGCGGGAATTCGCTGCCAAATCACATTTCCGGTATTAGAGTTCCCGACTCCCTGGGCGCAGTCTGTGGATGAGTACATCAGTAAGGGCTTGGCCTTTTATGATGATTACCGCGCGCACCCACTGATCCAGCCTGCCTTTGGGCCGCATGCACCCTACACCGTCAGCGACGATACCTTTGCACGAATTGCCTCGCTGGCAGCAGAGATGCAAGCTCAAATACAAATACACCTCCATGAAACTGAAGGCGAGGTTCAAGCCGGGATTGACCAGCACAAAAAACGCCCAATTGAGCGCTTAAATGATTTAGGCATACTAGGCCCAATGACTCAGTGCGTTCATATGACGGCCTTATCGGATGAAGATATCTCATTAGTGCGCCATACCGGAGCGAGCATTATTCATTGCCCTGAATCCAACCTCAAACTGGCCAGTGGTTTTTCACCGATTCACAAATGCCTAAGAGAAGGAATTAATGTTGCCTTAGGAACAGATGGCTGCGCCAGTAATAATAACCAAGATTTATTTGGCGAAATGCATACGGCAGCGTTGCTTGCAAAAGCTGTCAGCGGTGATGCCAGCGCCTTAAAGGCCCACGAGGCCATTGCCATGGCCACTATTAATGGTGCCAAGGCACTTGGACTTGAAAGCGAAATTGGCAGCATTGAAGTGGGAAAAAGCGCTGATATTATCGCCATTGAATTGGATTCGATTGATCACCAACCTTTGTTCAATCCCATTTCACTGTTAACCTATACGCACAATGGCCACCGAGTGACTCATAGCTGGGTCAATGGTCGGCCCCTAATGATTGAAAAAACATTATGCACTGTATCGCGTGAAAGCATCTATAAAAACGCCAAACAGTGGCGCAAGAAAATTGGAGATACACTTTGAATAACGTTGACCCAGGAGAAATCGCGAAGTTTGATGCCCTAGCCAATCGTTGGTGGGACACTACTGGTGAGTTTAAACCCCTCCATGACATCAACCCACTAAGGGCAAACTTTATTGATCAGCATTCACCGGTCGCCGGTAAAACCATACTCGATATAGGTTGTGGTGGCGGCATACTCAGTGAAGCGCTTGCCCAGCGCGGCGGAATTGTCACCGGCATTGATATGGCGCCAACCCCATTAGCTATAGCCAAACAGCATAGTGAAATGAGCGGGCTGAAAATAGACTACCAGCTTTCCAGTGCTGAGGATTTTGCCAAAAGCAATGAACAATACGATATCGTTACTTGTCTTGAAATGCTAGAGCATGTACCTGAGCCAGCGTCAGTCATTGCCTCATGCGCAAAATTGCTAAAACCTGGGGGACATTTATATCTCTCTACCATTAATCGCAACCCAAAATCTTATGCTTTTGCCGTGATTGGCGCCGAATATATTCTTAAGCTTTTACCCAAAGGCACTCACGATTATGACAAGTTTATTCGCCCGGCCGAGATGGCTCAGTGGTGCCGTGATTCTGGATTACGTTTAGTGCATACCACCGGCATGACTTACAATCCATTTTCTAAACGTTATCGTCTCAACGATAGAGATGTTAGCGTTAACTACTTGATGTATTTAACCAATGATTAATACGATATTATTTGATCTTGACGGCACCCTAGTCGATACCGCTCCCGATTTTGTAATTACTGTCAATGAATTACTAAAAGAGCATAATCGTGAGCCATTGGAAGACTTGCTAATTCGAAATTGTGTATCAGATGGGGCCCGTGCCTTGATCAAAATGGCTCTGCAACTTGATGAAGAGCATCCAGAGTTCGAAACTAATCGCTTACGCCTACTGGATTTATACGAACAACATATTGGCAAAGGCAGTTCTTTATTTCCAGGAATGCAAGCGCTGTTAAACAATATTGTAAAACACCAACTTCGCTGGGGAATTGTTACCAATAAACCCGAGCGTTTTGCTAGCCCTTTAATTAAACAGCTATTTTCCAACAACCCGCCGTGTACTGTGATATGCCCCGACCACGTTAGCCAAAGCAAGCCCTCACCAGAAGGCTTGCTACTGGCTTGTGAGCAAGCACAATGTGATCCTAGTAACGCGATTTATGTGGGCGATCACAGGCGGGATATAGAAAGCGGTCGAGCCGCAGGAATGGATACCATCGCCGTCACGTTCGGCTATATCAAACCTGACGATGACATCAACCAATGGAATGCCACCCATTATGTGAATCATAGCGATGAAATTTGGCCCATCATCAACTCTTATCGATAAGGTAGCTTTATGACTCAGATACCAGAGTATCAGCCTAAGTCTGATTTAATGAAAGATAAAATCGTCATTATTACCGGTGCCGGAGATGGTATTGGCAAAGCATTGGCTATTGGTTTTGCCAAGCACGGTGCCACCGTTGTTTTACTTGGAAGAACCATCAGCAAACTCGAACAAGTCTATGACGCTATTGAAGCCAATGGCAGCCCCACCCCGGCTATTTATCCCATCGATTTTGAGGGGGCTAGCGAAAAAGATTATCAAGATATGGCGATAAAAATTGATGAAGAATTTGGCAAACTCGATTGTCTAATTCACAATGCTGCCTTACTAGGTGATCGAACCTCAATCAGCAACTATTCTTTTAGCAGCTGGGATAAACTGTTTAAGGTCAATGTCACCGCTCCATTTTTAATGACCAAGGCTCTTATGCCGGTTTTAAACAAGGCCGAGCAAAGCTCCGTTATTTTTACCAGCTCATCGGTAGGCAGAAAAGGCCGAGCATTTTGGGGGGCTTATGCCGCCAGCAAAGCTGCTCTCGAAAATTTGGTGGAAACCTTAGCTGATGAAAATAATAGTATCAGCAATATTCGTTTTAATAGCATTAATCCTGGAGCCACTCGTACCGCCATGCGAGCGACTGCTTATCCTGCTGAAGAACCTCAAACAGTAAAAGCGCCAGAGGCGTTACTACCAGCTTATTTGTATCTTGCAGGATGTGATAGCGTTGGTCGCTCCGGTGAGCACTTTGATGCTACTCATATCTGAGCACTTCGGCTGGCTTGACCCTACTCGCTTTCCAAGCTGGGTATAGGGTCGCCAGAAAACTCATGGCTAAGCTTGCCCCAACAATTTTCAGCACATCACTCATTAAGATTTGTGAAGGAATAAAACTAACAGGGTAGATACTGGCATCCAGTAATTGTATAGAAAACAAGGCCTCTATAAACTCAATAATATCGCCAATAAAATAAGCCAACATCAAGCCCAATAGTGCACCTATCGTTGTTCCTATCAAACCTACCATTGCTCCCTGCACCATAAAAATCCCCATAATGGTTTTTTGGCTCGCACCCAGGGTTCTTAAAATAGCAATTGCCGCTTGCTTATCAACAACAACCATGACTAAAGTGGAAACCACATTAAAGGCGGCTATAGCAATAATTAAAACCAATAACAGACCCACCATTTTTTTCGACATGGCAATGGCTTCATACAAATGACCATGAGTCAGCTGCCAATTGGTGACACGATGAAAAGGCAATAACCGCCTGAGATAGTTTGTCACTTCATAGGCATTCGATAATTTATCCAACTTCAAACGAATACCCGTGACAGCTTGCTCTCCATTAATTTCCTGAGCGGTTTCTAAAGAGACTAGGCCAAAGGCTTGATCTAACTCTGTCTTAGTCTCCAACAAACCAACTACTCTAACAGAAACCACTTTGGGAGCCGCTCGCGGGTCGGTTTTAGATGGCAACAGCAGTCTCAACTGGCCGCCAATATCAACACCTAAGCGATCGGCAACCCCTTTGCCCAGAAGCAAAGTATTGACTTGCTCAGTTAATTCTTGTCGAATTGGCTCATCAATATATTGATTGATAATGGAGACTGCTGATTCCTTTTCAAAATCTACACCGCGAATTAATAAGGGTTGGACTTTAAGTGAGCGAACCAACATGCCTTTTAAATCAATAAAAGGAGCTGATGCTACGATAGAGGGGTGCTTAAACGTTTTTGCTAGATCTTGCCAAGCATCAATAGCCTCGGGGCCATAAACCGAGACCTCAGGCATAATGCCCAAGATTTTTTCTTCAAGCTCTTTTTTAAAGCCATTCATGACCGATAACACCAGTATCAACAGCGTCACCGCAACGACCAAACCCAAAATCGCAATTCCGCTCATAAATGAGATCGAGCGACTGCTCTTTCGTTGAATCACATAGCGAATGCCAATAAAAAAACTTAAGCTTTGTTTAGCCATTATGCAACTGACCATTTTCAAGCACCAATACTCGATCTAAAGTCTTGGCTAGGCGAGTATCATGAGTCACGATGACAAAACTGGTCTTAAACTCCTCATTGAGAGTCATCAACATTGTCCAAATAGACGCAGCTGTTGTTTCATCTAAATTGCCGGTGGGCTCATCCATTAAAACACATTGAGGACTCATTGCTAAAGATCTAGCAATCGCAACACGCTGTCTTTCACCACCAGAAAGCTGGCTTGGTTTATGTGCTGTCCTGTCAGATAAGCCAACCGCCTTCAGCAACTGTTCGCCAACTTGAGTTGCTTCCGCCCTACTTTTGCCAGCGATCAATAAAGGCATAATAGTATTTTCCAGCGCAGTAAATTCCGCCAACAAATGATGAAATTGATAGACAAAGCCTAGATGCTGGTTACGCAGGCGACCTCTAGCATTTTCATTGAGTCCATTTAATGATTGCCCAGCCAGCATCACCGATCCTGAACTTGGGCTATCTAAGCCTCCTAGCATATTTAATAAGGTACTTTTACCCGAACCAGACACTCCCACTATGGCAACTTTTTCACCTTTAGCAATTGAGAGCGACAAATCATTTAACACATTAACTTGCGTATTGCCCTGCTGATAGTGTTTGGACAACTGCTGACAAGACAACACCGAATCATTCATAACGTAATACCTCTGCTGGAGCAATTTGCGCAGCTCGATAGGCGGGATAAAGCGAGGCAACAATACTCATTATCACGGCGCTCGAGGTGATAATAAGAACATCTTGCCACAATAGGGTCGATGGTATGGTAGTGATGTAATAAGTATTAGGATCAAAGACGGCCGAATTGAAAAGCGACTCAAAATAAGCAATCAAGTCGCTGATATTAAGAGCCAGTAAACACCCTAAAACAACTCCAAAAACCACACCAATAATGCCTACAAAACTGCCCTGTGCAACAAAAATAGCCATAATATGAGAAGACTTCATACCCAGCGTTCGCAGCACTGCAATATCTTTTCTCTTGTCAGCAACCATGAGTACCAAACTGGTGACAATATTGAGCGCGGCCACCATAATAATCACCATCAGCAATAAACTGACTAAACGCTTTTCCATTTTTACGGCTTGAAACAAACCACCCTGCGTTTGACTCCAGTCTTTAACACCTAAGCCTTCATCTAAGGTATCGGCAATCTCAGACATTAACTCACTTGCATGATAAGGGTCTGTCAACTTGAGCTGATAACCCTCTATAGATTCTCCAAGTCTTAGGAGTATTTGAGCATCCTTGATATGAATTAGAGCTAAACGCTGATCCATTTGGGCGCCAGAGTAAAAAATACCGCTGACCGTAAACCGTTTAACTCTAGGGAACACTCCCGCAGGAGTAATGGATAACTCAGGGAGGGTTGCCACGACTTTATCCCCCAGGGAAACGCCTAGCTGCTCAGCCAAGACGCCACCAAGAACAATATTAAATTCTCGAGGGGACAAGGATTGCAAAGTTCCTCGGGTCACCAAGCCGTCTATTTCAGTCACCTGTGATACCAATTCAGGCACCACCCCTTGAAGCTCAACGCTTTGAATACGCCCCTGATAACCCAGCATGGCAAAGCTGTCAGCATAGGGACTCACTGCCAGTACAGCAGGCTGCTTTTGTAACTGGGGTATTAGAGGTTGCCAATCTTCAATAGCATACTTTCCTTCGACAAACCCATGGGGAACCACACTGAGAATTCGGCGCTTAATTTCTCCATCAAAGCCATTCATCACCGATAGCACTATAATAAGAGCCATAGTCCCCAAAGCCATCGCAATCATCGAAAACAGGCTAATAAAGGAGATAAATTGATTCTTTCGTTTGGCGCGCACATAACGCAAGCCAATGTGAAGAGATAACTTGATTGACATGCACGCATTAAACGTAAAAACAAAGGGAAATACAAGTACTTATTCTTATGATAGACGTCACCAAATGCTCAGCAATTAGCTGCTACACTTATAGCATGTATTGACAAAGGTAGCGAAATGAGCGATCAACGAGAGTTTTATCGCATCAAACAAAGAGCCCTATTGGAGTATCAGGTCATCAGCGTTGCTGATCTTGACCAACACGCTCCAGATGATTTTTTTGCGCCTTGCGAAAGCATTGAATTAATCAATAAATTCAAAAAGTTAACTGGTGAATCTTCAGTAGTACTTCAAAAGCTATCACAACAAAACCGCTTATTGGCAGATTATCTGTATAACTTAGAAGCACGACTCGATTTGCTGGAAAAAAATGTCTTTAAGGAGAGTATGGCCGATACTCATGCAACAGAGTATGATATTGACCTTAGTGAGGGCGGACTTTCTTTCGAGTCTGAAAAGGCACTTTACAAAGGCAGGATATTGGCGATCTCGCTAGTTTTATTGCCCCAATATCAGCCATTGCGGATATTTTCTCAAGTAATACATCACGAAGTACTTGAGGGACGCCACTCCATAGGGTTAAAGTTTATCAACCCAACACCTGAACAATGTCAGGTTTTGGCTAAAGCGGTTATGAAAGCCCAACTAGCCAAACGAAAAAAACAAAAAACGGGAGAACAACCATGAAATACCTAAGCATTTTACTTTCTGTTGTACTGATGACATTTGGCCTGAGTGTTAACTCTCACGCCGAACAGGTCAAAGTCTATGCTGGCACCCAAGGAGAAAGCGTCAATAAGCCCAAAACTGGTACCAGCAAACAGCAAGTACGCAAACAATATGGTGAACCCATCAGCCAAAAGGCTGCCGTTGGCAACCCTCCAATTTCATCATGGCAATACCCCGGCTTCACCGTGTATTTCGAATATAATCACGTCATTCACGCTGTCTCGAAACGCTAAGCCCCTTGCTGGCGACCACTTTTAGACAATTGGTCGCCGCACAAAACCCTGTCAACATGCCCCAATCTGCGTTACATTAGCGCAAAATTCTAAGCTTTGAGAAACCATGACTGATACGATCCTAAGTGTTAGCCAAGTGACCACTATGGTCAAAAATCTATTAGAGATTGAACTACCCAGCCTTTGGGTGGGTGGTGAAATATCAAATCTGACGCGCCATAGTTCAGGGCATTGGTACTTTACACTCAAAGATAAACGTGCACAGCTTAAGTGTGCGATGTTTAAAAGCCGAAACAATCGAGTCAAGTTTGTGCCCCAATCCGGACAATCGGTATTGGTTCAAGGTTCTCTCAGTTTGTATGAGGCACAAGGCAGCTTCCAGTTAATTGTCGATAATATGCAGCCAGAGGGGGATGGCGCCCTACAGCTCGCCTATGAGCAACTTAAGCAAAAACTGCTTAAAGAAGGTTTGTTTGATCAATCCCGCAAACAAGTCTTACCCCGTATTGCCAACAAAATCGGGATCATCACCTCCCCTACTGGGGCCGCCATCGCCGATATTTTATCCGTGTTAAATCGCCGTTATCCCTTGGCTCACGCGATTATCATTCCGGCTATTGTTCAAGGTTCGGAAGCGCCCAAGAGTCTCCAAAGAGCACTGGCTTTAGCTCAGCGGATTGACGACCTCGATTTGATTATTATCGGTCGAGGCGGCGGTTCTATTGAAGATCTATGGGGCTTTAATGACGAAACACTGGCAAGACAAGTTATTGCCTGTAAAATCCCGATCATCAGTGCAGTTGGGCATGAAACCGACCATACAATTTTGGACTATGTTGCCGATGTAAGAGCGCCAACACCATCAGCTAGCGCGGAATTGGCAGTGCCTGATGCTCGTGAATGGCAACAACAATTTGATGATCAACTGGAACGATTATTTCGAAGCACCACACAATACCTGAGTCAAAAATGTAAACAGGTTGAGCAGTTG
>CAXQRU010000005.1:0-19886 GCA_964226685.1 Polaribacter sp.
TATACACTCTTTCCCTACACGACGCTCTTCCGATCTGGGTATTTTTATATTGAACAAAAACAATGAGTTAAAACAATTTTCAACCGAAAAACAAAAACCTGGCACGCCCCCTGCTATGTCCATTGCAAGACTAACAAACAATAGGAAATGAGAAATGGCGAATAACACTTTGTTCTCTAGCTTTCGCGGTAAAACAGCAACAGCACGCAACGAGGCGGGCGGCAACGCCTTTGCACTCTCCAATAAAGAGGCGCTGGCTCAATATGTGATCACCGGCTGCTTAAATGGCACCTTCTATGCGAGCGCGGCTCAACAATTGGATTCCATTATCCAGCTTGCTAAAGCCGTGGATGCCGACTTTCTAGCGAAACTGGCGATCTACGCTCGCCAACATGCCTATATGAAAGATAGCCCAGCGTTATTGCTCGCCATTTTGAGCACTAAGGATACGGCGCTGTTTAAGCAAACGTTTCCGCAGGTGATCAACAACGGCAAGATGCTGCGCAACTTTGTGCAAATCATGCGCTCTGGTGCGATCGGGAGAAAATCTCTTGGTTCGGCGCCTAAGAAAATGGTGGCGACTTGGATTCGCAATGGCAAGGCCAAGCAGCTGCTCAATGCCTCTGTGGGTAATGCGCCTTCACTGGCCGATGTGATCAAGATGGTGCATCCATCGCCAGTAAACCATGAGCAAGATGCTCTGTTTGCTTACTTGCTAGGACGTGAAGTGGAGTTCAAACAACTGCCAGAGTGTGTGCAGGCGTTTGAGCGATTTAAGTCAGGGGATGACAAGGCCATACCGGATGTGGATTTTCGTTTGCTAAGCGGATTGCCATTGGATGAGGCGGCCTGGAAAAGCATTGCGGCTAATGCCAACTGGCAGATGACACGGATGAATTTGAACACGTTTGAGCGCCACGGCTGCTTTACTGATCGAGCATTAACGCAAGTGATTGCCGACCGATTGCGCAACCCAGAGTTGATTAGAAAGGCCAATGTCTTTCCTTATCAACTGATGTCGGCTTTCTATGCGGCGAGCAATGCACCCAAGGTCATTCGCGATGCCTTGCAAGATGCCATGGCAGTGGCGCTTAGTAATATACCGGCACTTAAGGGTAAAACCTATGTGCTGATCGATGTCTCTGGCTCAATGCACTCGCCAGTGACTGGTTACCGTCAAGGATCGACCACCAAGGTTCGCTGTGTGGATGTGGCAGCACTGTTTGCAGCGGCGCTCTTGAAAACCGGAGAAGATGTGGAAGTCATTCCTTTCGATACCCGAGTTCATAAGGCGCAGCTGAATGATCGCGATAGCGTGCTGACCTTGGCCGCAACGCTGGCTCGATTTGGCGGTGGCGGAACCGCTTGTGGCTTGCCACTGGCGGAGCTAAACCAACGCAAAGCCTCTGGCGATACCGTGATTTATTTCTCGGATAACGAATCATGGGCGGATCGCGGCTACGGTGGCCGAGGAACCAAAATTTCTCATGAATGGGAGCACTTTAAAAAGCGCAACCCTCATGCGAAGTTGATACTGACTGATTTGCAGCCTTATGGCACATCTCAGGCACAATCGGCGCGCGATGTGTTGAATGTGGGTGGGTTTTCCGACCAGGTATTTAATGTGATCGCAAGCTTTGTAGACGGTGGTGACGCGGAGCGTTATTGGGAAACGATGATCTCCCAAACCGTTAACGTCGCTTAACCCGACAACCCAATAGGGTTGTCACCCCGGTCATATTTAAAATGCCGGGTAACAATTAGGGCGAATGCCTGCGGAACTACATGTCCAATACGTTTCGCAAATTTTTGTCGCCCGCCTTTTTTGACTGGACGAAGGGATGCTTAAAAAATGCCTGTGGGACTACATTAGGAACTGGTAGAGCGGGTTCAACTCCCGCCACTCTGAAGAGAGTGCTGATCTGTGGAGATCCCCAGAGTTTGTCTCACAAAACCCTTGTTTTTAGGCAATACTCTGGTCAAAGCTTAAGGATTTCAAAGAATGCTCGTGGGACTACATCGACTTTTAATCGGGTGGTCGTGGGTTCGAATCCCACCGCTTCCATTCAGGGGAAGCGTAGCTCAGTGGTAGAGCACCAAGGCGTCTCACAACTACTTGTCTTTGAAATCCTTATTTTTTGATGTTCAACCATTTAACCATTCATTAAATATTTTTTTGCTGATGAAAAAAATCACAAAAAAAGCCACGAGTATGAATAAAGCCCCCATCTGAACGCCAAGCTTCTCAACCAACCAAGGCCTCACCGATGAAAGAATAGTGAGCGTAAATATGATACTTGCGGTGTTAACCATTTTAATTTCCTTCACGCAACTGTGCATTTTTAGTGCAATAATACCGAAAGTGATGTTTTACGACAAGCAAAAGCTATCCCGCCCCCCTCTTAGCCACAAGGTTTGCTGGCGATAGTAGGCGATGCACCATCCGAAGATGCTTTTCTCAAAGCATATCTCCAGGTATTATCCTTTGAAAATCACGAATCCGATGCATTTAATGATAACAAATACATCGGTTCACTTAACGTGATCAGCGAGAGCGACAAAAGTCAGCCTCTCGGTGAACACTATGAATAGGCGATGACAGTGGCTATTAATACCCTAAAATATTGTGCTTTTTTATTGCTTTGCAACAAGGCGGTTGCTGACACGGATACCTGGGCCGACAAAACTCACGATACCGTATCGACCAAGGTGCAATCCATCGCGCAATCTCTTGATAAATACTTATCGGATGAAGAACCACGCACCGATAATGATACTTATTTATCCCTAGAGTATGGTTTAAGCTTTTTAAAAAATGGAGATATCGATGATAAACCAAAAGTTAGGGGAAAATTAGATCTGCCCAATACCAAGCAAAAACTTAAACTTAACTTTTCCAGCGGTGATAAAGCCCAACAACCGCTCGATGAAAAAATTCTAAGCTCTCGCGAGGACATTGCGCTTAGAAGAGATGAAAGCAGCTTAGAATTAGAAACCGGTTACGCCGAGTTAACAAACTGGCAACGGCGATGGCGCTTTGGGGCTAGGCTTAATTCAGGCTTGGATGGTTATATTAAACTCGAATTCAAACGTTTAGATCCAATTAATGAGGACTGGTATACGCAAACCCGACAAACCTTTTCTTACTATCATTCCAAAAGTTGGGGCTCTAACACGCTCTTTGAAATCAAACGACCCATACAAAATCATAGCTTATTTAATAGCGCCAGCGAAATTCAATTTTTTGATAGTGAGGATAAATTTGAGCTGGCTCAAAGCTTAGCGTTTGCTACCCAGCTTAGCGATGTCTCGATAGGAACGGCAAAAATTGGTGTTATTGGAGAGAGCCAACCCACTTGGCGAACTCGCGATTATTTTATTTCTTATGAATACGAACGTAAATGGCTACGCGATTGGTTCTACGTCACTTTAAAACCCGAGCTGGTTTTTCCAAGAGAAGACCACTTCAAACTCAACCCCTCGTTTACCATTAAAGCAAAAGTCATTTTTGAATAATAACCTACCAGCAATCATCCACACTGCCACCTTTACTAAAGGTTTTTCCTTCAGATTGATCCAAAGTATAGATACCGCAAGTGGCATCGCTGGCAACGGCATTTTGCGGCGTTGCCGTTGCGGTAAAAGTCGTTGTTGCACTCGCTAATGTAATGGCATACAAAGCATTTGCGGCGGTCGTTGAACCGTTTTCATCCACATAATAGGGATCACTCAATCCCAAATTGGTCAAACTGCTGGTATAGGTCTTATTATTGGCAAAAAACGTTTCTTGCCGATTAGCAATATCCATCAAGGTATTTTTAGCCACTGTCCGTTGCGATGCCAATACATATTGATTGTAAGAAGGAATGGCGATGGCCGAGAGAATCGCGATTATCGCAACCACCAGCATCAATTCAATCAGCGTAAAACCTTTTTGTCGTTTCATAAGGCACCCTTGTCTGTTAAGCCTTTATATCTCTTCATTGTAGTTCAATTAATTGTTATCGATGTTTCTTTCTCTCCAATGCGTTCTCCAGCGAGTTTTACCTTCTAAGTTAACGATTTGACGGCCATTAATGCCCTTACCAGGCAGTAAAATTTGCTCTGATCCCAATGGCGTAGCACCAGGGGGTATACCATTACCGGCATCGACACAACGCGGACAATCGGGATCGACCACCGAACCAAGATAAGCCTCGGCTCTTGAACCATTGGTTAGGCTTACCGCATAAATTCGACCCGAACCTTCATTGGGCGCACAGCTGGACTCAGCAGGGTTTCCATTGGGCAAGTAGGTCGTAAAGAAAATGGTACCTTGTGCAATCAATGGTGAGGCCAAGGATTTTTCGCCCGTTTCGTCTAATGATAACTTCCAGCCATTGTAGAGGTTAGCTGAGTCGCAAGCCGTTTCCGATCCAGTCACACATAGGTTGGTAATATCGGTAAGATCGCCGATGACGATGGGCGTGCGAGTCTTGACCGCACTATCACCGGATGTGGTCAGACGATCTTTCATCACAAATAAATAGTTATCGACATCGGTACGCTTGGGCGAGGGGCGATTACCGCTGCTAATAATCACTCCATCGTATCGTCCGCTGGCATCTCGTGTAATCACGACATCGGGAGCATGGAAGAATCGACGGTCATTAGGGGCGCTATCGCTGCCTAGGCTCGCGTATTTCGTGATAAACCAATTATCCCGTCTCCAGTTGCTAGCATCACCGGCTGGCAAATCCACTCGCCACACATTACCACCGGTATCGCCTACGTATAAGCGATCAATAATGCCATCGCCATTACTATCAAGAGGCGTGACCGTTGACGGGATACTGTCGCGCATAGCGCTATTTCTGTACACCGTATTGGTGGTGGTGCCACTGCCACCAACCGCCTTCCAAATTAGCTCACCTGATTGTGCATCAACAATGTAAATGCCAACTCCTTCATCATCATCAGCCGTTCCCAAATCATCCTTATCAATATCGTAACCCGCACCAAAAATGAGTACTGGGGTACTGCTTGATCCAAATTTTACTAGGCCTGCTTTTGGCGTCGAGAAGGTTAAACCAAGTTCTGAGAAATCACTATCGCCAAAGACTACCGCCCTAAAGCTGATACCTGAATCCACTTGAACAAACTCTGGGGTGGCATTGCCACTACCATCGTCATCGTCTCTGATGTAAATGAAGCTATCATCGTTATCGATGATATGGTAGAAGCCTTCTGGATCACTCGCATGAGGGCCCGTAGTAATGTACAAGCGGCCGCCTTTTAGTTCACTTGGCGTGAGCGTTAGATTGGTTTGAAGGGCATTGGTATTACCAGCAACGCTGCCGTTAGTACCTGAAACCGTAATCGGCTTTTTAATTTTCCAAGCCAACGTAGGTGTTATGCTGTCGCTTGGGTCACTCACATCTAAGGCATAAATGGATTTACCACCTCGGCGCAGACCAAAGTATAAATAGACTTTGTCGCCATCGGCCGTTTCAATATTACCATCTTGATCATAATCAAAGGTCATTGATAAGGGCGCGCCATCAACACCATAAGGATGAGCATCGCCGCCAACATTGTATCGCAATGCTTCATTGTTCATGAGTAAATCATTGGGCATAAAAGCGAACAGCTCTTCGCCCGTTGCATTAGCTCCTGACGATGAATCTTTGTAAGCCCGAATAAAACCATCGTTACTGCCAATGAAAACACGTAAGTTTGGATTCTCTTCAGTATATCCTGATTGACGACCGTAGTTTACAGCAATAGGACGCGAGTGAATGGGGTCGCCCATTAACCATTGGCGAACTAGAGGGTTGGTCGAGGCATTAAATGCTGGATCATCGACATCAAAACCACGTATCCATTGCAACATCGTTTCAGTGACCGTAGTATTGTGCAAGCCTAAACGATTTTTTAACAACGCAGCTGTGGCAGCATTGGCATTGAGCGGTAATAAGGTGCTGCTTACTTCTGGATCTAAAGCCGCATTATTATAATTTGCAATGCTTTCAGTGAAGACCTTACGATTACCCTCGGCGTTTTCAAAACCTAAATTGCCCGTATTAAAGCCTGGAATTTGTTGACCCGCACCCCCACGATTGACACTTCGTCCATCGCGGCCTGATACCTCTTCATCTTCGTAGGTATTGACTACATCGGCACCTGTAGGATCCGTCCAGAAAGTCAAGGCCGAGTGACGAATACACCATCACTAGCAATGGCTGAGTTAGTGCCAGTACCTTCTGCCGAAACAATATCTAAATAGGTTGTATTATTGGTTCCGGTGCGCTCGAGTATCTTTAATTTTTTTAAGTTACCATCCCAGCGTGGAGTACTTTCCGCTTGGAATAGAGCAAAATAAACATTATCAACCACTTCAGTTCGGTTAAATACGTTGACCGGTACAGACGCCGCCACGAAAGTTGTACTCACACTTAAGATATCAGAAAAAATATTTTCTAAATCTTCCAATAATCCTGTAGGGTCTTCTAATTTTAAGGCCCGACCGGTACCTCCTTGGAAAGCGTAATCATCCGCGTTATTCGTATTGGTTTTCGCCGTAATAAAATACGATTGTACGGTTTGGCTACCATCGACATTCGGTGCGGTGTACGTCGTACCATCGTAATTATTATAGGTTTGACCATTAGCAATATCCGTCGTATTAAAGTAGCTAATGACCACCTCATTTTTCGCGCTATCACCGCCACTTAAAGTAATGCCATAGGAGTTGGCAAAATCACTGTCCGAGTTGGCTTGTTGGTTATCTTCAAAGAAGGTGTTGATCATAAAGGTTTTTGAACAAGACCAATCCAAGCCACTGGTATAGGGGCTCACGTAGTAATCGCCGCTTTCGATAGAAGCATCCCAGGCAAAGTCACGCGTGTCAGTAAATAATGGGCTTGAAGGACTGGTTTTGTAGGTATTGGTCGCTTCATCCAAATTTTCATCCGAGTCGCCAGATGAATAATCGTTATAACCTAAGTGCCCATTATAAATCATGCCTCCGGTCAGATAATTCGCAAACTCATAGTACATTTCACGCAGTTGATAGGGATGAGCAACGTTACCTTGAGGAGCAGGAATTTTTCCGAGTTTTTCCAGCAGTGCATATCGAGGGGAAGCTGGATCGATCGCTCCCGTTCCCAAAAAGTCAGACTGCTCTAATGGGGTAAAGCCTTTTAAAATGTAAGCTCCATTACTACAGCCGTTTTGATTAGGCTTTGGGTAGCTGTCAGGGCTATTACAATTATTATTATTTTCATGAGAGATCATTAAGCCCACATGAACACCGTAAATTTCTCGATTGCTAAGCAAGGCTCTTAGCGCTGCGCGAACCAAATCGAACGGCTCCACACCAAGCTCATCGATAATGCCGTCGTTATTCGTATCTCGATAGGCAATACCAAACTCTTCAATGTTGGCCACTAAGTGTGGATAAATCACACTTCCTACCGACGCCTCACAAGCCGCTGAAGTATAATCCCCACAACTACTGCTTCCCAAGTTTGGCCGCCAATCCAAGGTCAACATCACCAAAGGTGGCGCGGCATTGGGAGCTGAAGGGTTTAAATAAATCTCGGTATCATCAGCTGAGACAGAAACCGCAATGGACGAGGCGATAAAAGTGTAGAAAATACTGCGTAACATGGCTTTAGCCTCACTGTTCACTATTGGGGATAAGTTGCATCAATCCTTGTGCAATACTGGAATAACCTTGACGGACACTGGTACCATCGTACTCAGCCTCCACTTCAAAAAGAGCCACTTTAAAGGCAGAGGCGCTCGATGCCATCGTCTCATCCATTACTGGGGCAGACGCGGACTCAGGGCCCTTTCGAACCGCTCGATAAGTCAATGTTTCACCATCGACCAAGTTCACACTGGCCACGATATTACTTTCATTACAGTCACTGCTCGTATTACCTTGGGCGCACATGGTGTAACCCACACCGCCAGTCACTTTGATATTACTCTCGAGTGATAAAATATTGTCGATCACACCTTCGGCTTTTTCTACAGCCTCAATTCTTGCTTGCTCATTGCTGGCCATTAATAAATTCAAATTTGAGCTTTGCATTGAGCCAACACCCAATAAGGTAATTAAGAGCATAAAGACTAAAGTAATGATCAATATAGTGCCTTCTTGTCGTTTACAACTTTTCATAACTTATATCCTCATGGGATTTCTTAATTTCACAGTGGTGCTAAATACGCGCCGTTGATAGCCATCAGCAAATGCCGCGCCACCATTAATAGCGGTATTGCCTAAAGCATACCGAGTATTATTGGTATAACCTTGGGAGGTACCGACACTGCGCATTAATAAATATATTTGTGCAGAGATCGCCAGCTCCATCTCAGTCGAACTGGGCGATGTAGTAAAATAGTCAATATTCCCGTCTACATCAGTATCGATACCAAATTCGACTTGCATAGCTTCAACTCCCTCAGCTAAACATTCTGTCGACATACTATTTTCTGTTAATTGTGCTACACACAGTGTAGGGATGCCGTCGTCGGATGAATTAGAATAATTACGTACATAAATGGCCTTGGCGTAGTACTTCCAATAATCGACTTGCCCGGCCAAGTCAGAAAAACTGCCGCCATCTGCCACATATTCAAAATTGGCCGTCGAGCCATAATCTTCGATACGAACGTACATTTGCCCATCATCAGCCGAACCCACACCACCTTCGGCCGTTGGCTGATCAGCGGTGCGCTTGATGGTTAACACGTCGCTACTGGTAACTAAGTCGCTGACACAGGTTAATGTGCTCCCTGATGTGGTATCGACATTGCCTGACTGCCAGTTATCGACAATTTCTATACCCAAAGCGATATCGGTAGCCCAGTTACTCGCTCCACAATCGGTAGCTACCGCCGTAGGCGCTATGGTATCGGTATCTGCACTTAGCATGCCGGCCATAAAACTCGACATGGTCAGCTCCCTGGAAATATAGCGCAGCGCAAAGCGAGCATTTTCTTGCATATGCGCTGACTCTTCATGCTCGGTGTATGAGCGCTTACCGGAAAAGAATACGCCTATCAATGCCGCCGATAAAAACAGGCCCAGCATCATGGCAATCATGAGTTCAATAATGGAGAAACCTTTTGACTTATTCATGCGGTAATCACTCAAAAAGAATTGTCAATGTAGGTGGTTAAAGTAAATAGCTGTCGACGCTCATCGTCATCGCCGTATTTACCTAAACCCTCGCCACAAGTATTAGCCGTTGGGTTGCTCATTTCTATAGAACCATACCAAGCAACGGATATTGTGACCTGGCCAGCATTGTGGGTGATGCAACCCGTTGGGCTAACCAAACCTCCCACCGATAAAGTCGTGCTGCCATTGGTCGCTGTCTCTGCTAAACCGTCAATAGTTCGTTCCCACATCCAAAGATCGTAAGCCGCTAAATCGGTACTGGTGCAGGAAGTACTTGAGCCATGACAACTGGTAGGAGTGCTGATGCTCTGCCCACCAACACCAGAGGTCACATAGCTGTCTAAGGCATTTTTATTGGTACGCATTTTTTCAACCATATCCAAGACAACGTTAGCCGCTAGGGTTCGTTGAACGGAGTCATAATTGACTCTTTTCGCATTTAACTGCAGGCTAGCCACGCCGAGCATACCCACTGACATAATCACGAGCGAAATCAACACCTCGATCAGTGTGGCACCTTTTTGATGGCCTGGGTGAGAACTTAAGAACATGCCGATACTCCTTTGGTTTTGCGTGGGCGCCCGGCGGCTGTGAGACTAATTTCATAACCCGTACTAACGGTTTGCTCGCGACCACAAATAACTAATCGGCCACTGCCGGTAGTGATTTCGCCAGTAGGCCTAAAGGTGATATTAGTATCCACATTGGAGGAGGCGGCGTAAGTCACGCCCCCAGAGACTTCATCAAACTTCTTCAAAATGGTTTCACCACTATCAACAGTGCCATCTGAATCGGCATCGGCAAAAATAATCCAGCCACTGGTCCAATCGCCTGTACTAGCGCAGGACGTTAAGGTGTTGCTTTTGCAAATCGTGACGGTGCCATTGCGTTTAATGGCCTCACTGCGAGCCGTCGAAATGGTGGTAAAGAACTTGTCGGCCTGAGTTTGAACTCGGTTGCTCTCAATGACACTGTTAAAAGAAGGCACGGCAATCGAAACTAAAATGGAGAAAATTGTGATCGCCACCATCAATTCCAGTAAGGTAAAACCCTTGTTATTCATATATCCGCCATTCGCATTTACATTTGTCTAACTATTAGCCTAGTCCCGGAAGGTCAAAAATTCCCTACCAACTGGACGCAACGAAGCCTTTTTAGGATCAGCGGTAATGTCAATGTGCTGTAAAAACCGTTTGATATAACTAGCTTTTTTAGAGTGTATTTGGTTATTGGAGGTTACATTGTTTAGTTATCAATGACTCCAAACTTCTCTCCAACAGCTATATGCGAAAAGCGTTGTACCCTCAAAATAACGGGCAACAGGGCTAAATACATGCCATTTTTATTACAAACGCTTACAGGGGATAGATACCACTCTCATTTTACTCAATAAACCACGGCACCCAGGTTTCATGTGATTGTGATTGGTGGTATATTGCGCAACCTATAGCATAGGGTAATGGTCGGTTTTACAAGAACAAATCTCTGACTGACCACTTGGATAAACACACATCAATTAAAGTAGGATCTTTATGAAAAAGTTACTCATCTCAGGTATTGCGGTGGTCGGTATTGCCGCCGTTGGGCTCCCTTTTTACACAGGACAACGTGCACAAACACAATTAACCGAACTGACGAAAGTGCTGGAAGAATTGCATCCTGGTATCAGCGCCACAGTATCGGATTATCAAAAAGGCTTAATGGGCGCAACAGGTACGCTGACTATCAAATTGGATGGTGATGCAATACCCCCAAACGACATTATCGATATGCTCGGCGAAGCTATTTGGGAAATGGGAGACGAGAATAACGGCTTGATTTTAAATATCAAAGCTAATCATGGCTGGTTAAGCAGTCAAGTCGACCTAACTATGGCTGACAACAACCGCATTGTTAAGGAGTTCTCTGAGAACACTGATCTCAAAAGCCCTGTCACACATACACTACAAGTGGGTTTTTCAGGTAACGCTACCCTAACCGTCAATCTACCCAAATTTAAGGCTACAAGGGAAGATGTCTCATTCGATGGCGGACAGATCAATCTCGAGGTCAACAGGGACCGCTTCATTAGCTCTGGTCAAATTGGCGCCATCAAAGCCGAAGATGAGTTCAATACTAAATCAAACTCATTCACTGCTGATTTTAAGTTGGTCAATAACATACCCGTCGGTAAAGTCACCTTCAAAGGCGAAGAGATCAAGATCGAAAATGAGCTAACCCTTAAAAACCTATCGGTATCGGCTTCATTGAATGAAAAACAAGGCCTGCTGGGTGGTAAATTCGCCGTTAAGATGGAAAGTTTGGCCGCACCACAATTTGCCATTTCTAATATTGACTATGACATCGCCGCTGAAAATATTGATATGGCATCGATAATAGCCATGGATACCTATAGAACTTCAGAAAAGTTCAAAGCATTAATGATGGCATTGTCCAAATCACCCAAACTGACCGTGAATAAGATTTCAGGCAACATGACGGCTCCTGCCAAAGCCAATTTAAACGTTTCAGGTCACTTAGGATTTGATGGTAGCAAGCTCGATCCAAAGGCACCTCAAATTAAAAGCATGGACGAGGTGATCAACAACCTCGATATGAAGTTAGATGGAAGCTTTGATCTGAATATGGCTCCTATGATCAGCATTGATCAATCCACCATTAAGTTCAGCCTAGGCAATAACAAAGCTAATACCGATATCAAAATTGGAGCCATCACATCGCCTTTTTTCACGATGTCGCCATTGAGCATTGTTGACAATACGGCGTGGAAGAAAACCATTTTTGTATATACCGGAGATGCTAGCTGGTCACTAGATAGCTTTGACAGTAAGGACTTCACACTGAAGGGTCTATCGCTTCAAAGTAAGATGACCTCTGAAAATGACTTGATGAAGGGCAATGGTCAACTATCAATAGCCTCAATCTCTTCAACCATTTTCAATAGTGACATTAGCGATGTGCGCTCAGTAGCGAACAGCAAAAACCTTAGCGAGTCCGCGTTAACTGAGCTTTACCAAACGGCTTATAATTTTGAAGCTATCATGATGGGCATGACGTCACCCGACACCTTTAGACCCATCATTACCAAACTCATCCAAGCCGATCCACAGCTTTCTATTGATGAGCTTAGCTTCAAACTCGATGATGCTCAGTTCAAAAGTAACGGCAGCGTTCGACTTGACGCAACTAAAATCGCCAACATCGACCAAGTTATTGATGCTCCTGAGATGCTGATACCCGCGATCATTGCCAAAGCTGAGGCTAGCTTTAGCAAAACGCTGATGGGGAAAGCGGTCAACTTATACTCTGACCCATCCGATGAATACTACTACACGAAAGAAGAGCTCGCTGCAGAGGCCGAAGAACGCACACAATTTATTGCCTCAGCGCAAGAAACGCTAAAGGAAATGGGTATTCTAAAAGAATCGGGTAATGATTACGCCACTGTACTAGAATTCAAAGACGGCGCATTTTATGCCAATGAGAAGGCCGTTGATTCGATCGCTATTGCCGAAGCATTTATGCCCGAGGTATCGACTGGTACTGGAAGTCTAAGTGGCGATTGGTCGCTAGATACCCAATCCATGGTAGATGCGATGATGGCTGAAATACCAGAAGAGCAAATCGAGCAGTATAAGGCTATGCTACCCATGTTTTTAGAAAGCATTACTGGCGATGCCAACTTCACGGATAGCACCTTGACATTTACCATCAGTGTAATGGGCTCTTCTGAACAATTAAAAGGCGAATATACCATTGTAGAAGAAACGGAAAACACCATCGTGATCGATCTCAAAGCCGAAAAAGAGCAAGACAGCGGCCAATATACCATCACCTTTGTCGATGAAAACACCATCGAACTTCTAGCTGAAGGTGAGCAGCAAAAATTAGTTTTTGTTCGCAAGTAATTGAACAAACTGGGTGAGACTCCTCACCCAGTTATTTACCCACCATAATCACCATATTCATCCTATGTCTGAGTATCAATCTCTTTACTCTGCGTTTGATATTTTTCCAAGCGCCAAAGGTGCCGCCACCCATATCAGTCATATAGCGATAGCGATTGACATCTGGGTATCATCTGTATCTAGCTCACGTTCTCTATATCCAGTAAGATCACAACCTTTTCATAGATTACATAGGATCGGACGATGTTAAAAACCATGATGGCCACACTTTGTTTAGTCGTATCATTGGGTAGCCAGGCCAAAAGCCCCAAGTTTTCTAACTTTGAGGTAGAGGTCTCTCAATCCATCATCAAGCAAATCGACGTCAATAGCCACCCAGACGCCCCCAAGTTCAAAACCTTACTTAACCAGAGCATTGGCTCAAGAGCCAACTTCGCAGGCAAGTATTACATCGTTGAAACGGGTTGCGGAAGTATGTGTCAGCTATTGATTGTTATTGATGTCGCAACAGGTAAGGTCATTGATACCGCTCAGGCCAGCCTTGGAAGCTGCTTCGCGAAAACAGCAGCCTATTGGTCATCAACCCTCATATCGAAGAGGATTTTGGTGGTGAAGTACCCGGCTGGGCCTATGTCAAATATTTAAATTTAGAGAAAAGCGGCTTTGTGGAACTTGCCACAACAAAGAAGAGCTTTCAAAGTTGTGATGAACAATCGGATTATTAATAAAAAATGGTCATGGCCTTAGCCATGACCAAAACATTTACTCTTCAACTATCAATTTATTTTCATCCGAATTCGCTTTAATCTCTGGTGCATACATGGCCTCTATCCGAGTAGGCAATGCGCTGAACTTACCAGGGATCTCCGCCTTTAAACGATAACTCACGCTGTGTTTACCACGAGCTAGACTCGTCACAAAAAAGGATACTCGATCATCCCGGTATTCCACATAAGCCCTTAGCTCATTTCCATTATAGCCACTGCGCACATCGATTGGCTCAAACCCGGCGGCTTTCATATCTTCAATGAGCAGATATTCGTAATCATTTTTACTCTCGATCACCAGCTCCACCTCAACTAAATCTCCGCTTTTTAACTCATAGTCAGCATCCACCGGTATGCGCTGATATTTTTCTGCTTTTTGTGAAAGTGCCTGACCACTCGCCCCTCTTGCTAATACTTCCTTGTCCATTGGTTCAAGTTTGTAGTAACGCCGCTCCACTTTCACCTCGAGCCCCGCCTTTTCAATAAAGTCCTCCAAAGTAAAGTTAGTCACATAGGCATTATAATAAAGCGGCCCAGTTCCTCGTTTGACAATTTCAATATTGTGCTCGCCACTCGATAAGTCCAACCCCTCAATAATCAATCGATTATCGTATTCAAAAAGATTGTCTTTATTGATAGATACCGTTTTGACTTTTTTACCATCCAACAGAATGTCCAGGCTTAAATCAGGCTCATTTTCACCACTGGCCACGAGATATTCCGTTACGGCTTCTATCACCATTGCGGTATCACGAGTCGAAGTCCAATACCCAGCTTGCCGTCTATTATTCATCAGATATTTCACCAGTCGTGGTGCGATGTCCCCCTTGGGCTCAACCTTAGCAAGCAGCTTTAAATAATAGGCCTGGGCTTCAAACTCATTACCATACCAGTACCACCAGTAACTACTATTACCAAGATTTAAGTAGGCCGTTTGATTTTCATCATCCATAATGAGCAATTGCTCAATGTTACTCCTTACCTGATCTCGCTCTTTCAATTGCCCTGTATTATGAAGTGCTAATGCCAGCAATGATTTCCCATAAACGGATAAATGATTTCTATCTCGATATAAGTAATTCATCATTTGCTTGTTCGCTTTTTTCGCATCGCTCAAAACCATTGCGATAAATGCATCCATATTATCAGCGCTGACTTTGTACGGATCGACTTTATTTTTTGCATTGTTTAAATGTTGCAATTGAGTTGCTTGATAGTGCTCCAACCAAGCAATACCTCGCTCCAGTACTTGCTGATCCACCGAGATACCACTTTGTAGAGCAACCTGTAAACCATGCACCACGTAAGCGGTGGTGTGAGGGCTTGATCGCTCGCCCCATCCTGAGAACCAGCCCCAGCCACCATCGGATAGTTGCATGCTATAGAGCCGGTTTAAGCCCTCTTGCGTCATATCATCAACCAGTACTTGGTCAAATACCGGGTTGTGATCATAGCGCTGCCATTTTGCTGCACGCTGTTGATCATCGCCAATTTCTTGAGCATTAAGATTGGTGCGCTTATCCTTAATATGATTTAAATCGACACCAGTAAGCTTCAGGCTATTTTGCACCATGACTGTTGGCAAAAAGCGGCTTAGTGTTTGCTCGGTACAGCCATAGGGGTATGACACCAAGTAGGGCAGCGCGTCCACCAACGATGCCGCAATGGATGGAGAATAACGCAATTCTAAACGGGTTTGTTCCGCTCGCCTTTTGTCTGGTATGACAAAATTAATCACCCCATTGGTTTGTTCGTTATTCAATGAACCACTAAAGCTCTCCGTTTTCAGCATTCCATGCACCTTCACAGGAAATTTCATTTCCATGGCATCAGACTCTGTATCCCCTTTAGCGATCATGCGAATAGTCGCCAAACCTTCTGCGTTAGCTTTGACTCGCCAATCCACTCGCGCCTCTCCATTTGCCGCAATGGTAATCCGCTGATCAGCCGAATCTAAACGTTGTAGATGCTCTCCATCAAGCTCTAAAACAACCTCTACGGTTTCTGACTGTTTTAGATAATTATGAATATTCGCTGACAAAACCACTTCATCTTTTTCCACAAAGAATCGAGGCGCTTGCATCCTAATAAGCAAAGGTTTGGTGGTAATGATATCGGCGCTGGCTTGCCCCACTTCCGTACCATGCCCCATGGCCCACACGGTTGTTTTCCAACTGGTGAGATTTTCAGGCAGGGTAAATTTCACCGTTGCCTTACCATTTTCATCGGTTGTGATATTGGCTTGCCAAAATGCAGCATCGGCGAAGTTTTTTCTCACCGCAACCTCGGTATTACTTTGCTGGCCACGAGTTCTTTCCATTGAATTCTTCGATTTTTGAGCTGCGGCTGGTGCAGGTGCCATGTTATCTTTAACTTCAAGCAATTCAGCAGAGGCTAGTGATGCCCCCTCTGATTCTCTCCTTTCCAATTTAAATTCATCCTGCTCAACTTGATGCCCTAAAGCGCCAATGATCTGTAATACCTGATCACCCTCCTCTGACATATTGTAAAATAGGAACGACGCTGAATGCTCAGTATTCGGGTTATGATACCGTCGCCACTTCCAAAAATAATCACTAATATTAGGCACCATATCACCAGCAATATATTCCAGTGCTTTATCATAAACTGCAATGACGGTCGAGCCAGAAAATGGCTTGCCATTCGCATCGGTTAACAAGAAGGTGATCGACGCTTCTTCCCCCGGCTTATACACTTTTTTACTGGGTACGATGGAGACATTCAATGCTTTTTTAACAGGCGGCACAAAAATTTCTTTGACTTCCGTATGCACTTCACCATTAAAAACCGTCAAGGCTTCCACATAAAAATTAGGCATATCGCCTTGATGAACCTCAATGGCTTCTATAGTGGTATTACCCGCTAATACCACGGTTTTATTGTCTTCATAGACGCCATCAATGGGCCGAATAAATAATAAAACATTGGCATTTTTGTGCGCACTGTTGAGCATCAATTTCACGCTCTCGCCCGGCTCATAGTGAGCTTTATCGGCAATTAATTCTAATGCGTTAAATCGATAGTTCGCCGTGTCTTTACCTGTACCAACCACATTAAAAATATATGCACCTTCAATTTGATGATTATCCTTGTCCACAACGGTATAGGCCAAGCGATATTGGCCACCGTTGCCAGCGACTAACTGTAATTTGGCTTCACCATTACTATCTGGATCTAATGGCCATTTTTGAACGGGCTTTTCGCTTGGATTACCATGATCGTCATAGCTGATGTGGTACAAAATCACCTCACCTTTACCACTAATAGCCTTCTGAGCAATCGTTTTTGCCGCAAAGCTCGCATCAATCGTATCGCCTTGTTGATAATAACCACGGTTCACCCAGGCGTAGACTTTGAAGGGCTGCCTAGCCACCAACACATCCCCGCTACCCACAATCGTTCTTCGTGATTGGTCAACGACTTCTGCCGTGATTTCATAGCGATGATCGGTATCATTGCGAAGCAACTTAGCAATACTCGTATCAATCATCACTTCAACCGTACCATCCTCACTAATACTGGCTTCACTCTCTTGAATAAGCTCGGGAGGGTTGTGTGACATCGGCCACCAATGTCTTATCGGTGACTCATAACCCCAATGATGCCAACCTTTAAGCCAAGGGGTATTGTAAGCGAACCACCAATAACCTGGGCCATAAAACCAATCCCATGACGTTTGTGGATACCAGCGAGCATTGTGGTCATAACGCATGATTTTATATTTGACTTTGGCATGGGTCACCGGCGCGCCAAAGTAATATTGAGCCTTAATGGTGGCTTTGATTTTATCGCCCAATGCGATGGGATCGGTCGGTGCATCAATGCTCACTGAAAATTCAGGCTTTTTATATTCCTCCACTCTAAACTGGCCCGCGTGATAACTCTCTATCGTAATTCGGTAAACACCTAAATCAGCTTTTGCGGCTAACTCTAGTTGATCCGTAACCGCACCAAATTCATTGGTGGTCATCGCTTTACTGTAGATTTTTTCTTGTTTGGGATTGTATATTTCAACATTCACACTTTGATTGGCAAAGGTTGAATAATCCAGATCGTATTTCGCCTGACGCAGCCAAGCATTAAATTTAACGCTTTGACCCGGCCGATACACAGGCTGACTACTGATGGCATAGGCTTTTGTTTCGTAGTGCTCACGCCAATGATGTTGGCCATACCAAATGTATGAAAAACCTAAGAACGCAAAATGATTATCAACGGCGCGAGTATGAACCAACCACTGATAGTTTTGGCTCACTGTATTGTTATCGACAACAATTTGGCCCCTCTCATCAGTTTTCAAGGTAATCGATTTTGTATCGATATCATTATTTCTTACTTGATAACCAAAAAAAGTTAGCTCGGCATTGACCAATGGCTTGCCTGTCATTGAGTCGGCAACATAGTACAATGTTTTTTCATCCAAGGGTTTTTTAACAATAATGGCGGAATGATTCCAAACCACAATATAGCTGGTATTACCACCAGCGACGGTGGCTTTTAAGAGATAAGCACCTTGTATATTTTTGGGCAAATCGATGGTTGTATAGCGATCATGATGACCCTTAGATGGCGTCAGTGGCGTTACCCAGCTTTTAATATTGTTACCTAAATAGTGCTTTTGGTTATTTTGTAAAATTTGATAACCTATTCGCTCTACATACAGCTTATTCCATTGTAGATTTTTCGAATTCACTCTTAAATGCGACTTCACGTCATTCAAAAACTGCTCGGTTTTAAGTTCTATCGCATCAAAGCTAACGCTGGTGGCATTGCGAAAACGTAAAGTGACCTGCTCATTATTGACTCCCGATAAGGGCTCAAACTGACCCCACGCTCCAATAATTTGCTGCAAATTATTACGGCGCCACTGCGTATCGCCTTTTGCCAAAGCTTGCTGCCAATAGTCTGCCGCCGTCGTTAGCTGACGGCGATTCTCATAAATCTGAGCCAGTCTATCTAGCGCTGAGATATTGGTTTTAGCCAATTGTTTGAAGATCGAGATATAGTTATATTCTTCAGGCAAAGTAAACCGCTGTATACCGCCACCCAAACGCGCGATAGTTTCAGTATCCCCCAGCGTCTCTAGGCTGAAGATAGGTTTCTCGGCTGAATCATCTGAGCTGGAATCGGGGATTCGATAATCCGCCAGCGTCTGCACCCCAAATTGGCTCCACAGAAAATCGGCCCACTGCCATTGGCTGTTGTGCTTTTCCGACTCACTCTTATCAGCCAGTCTAGCCAGTAAAAATCGCCAGCGCTCACCATCATTGCGAGCACTCTCAAAGCTCTTGGGCACTTCATAGAAAATGGGTTTACCCTGGGAGTCGACCGGCGCCCCTACTGCGCCAGAAGAGTAATAATAGTTTTCATCATAATCTGGCAACGCGGTAAGATCGGTTAAGTTTTGCAGCTTCCAGGATCGATCATGATTGCGGTCCATTAAGAGGGTTTCAGCCATGGCTTTCAAAATGGCCGTATCGTCAGTCACCAACGGCCAAGCTTGCAGCAATAGTTGAGCGGAGCGTACTCGGTCGCGATCAGAACTCAATGCATAACGCCCGCCTTGCCCCCGGTAATAACCTCGATTGAACTCACCGGCGACGATATAACCATGCTTTTGTGCACTGCGGTAGTGATAAGCCGCTTGTATCAAAAGCGTGGGGTTCTCTTGATTAGCCGCAATCACAGACTCAATAAATGCGTCAAATTCATGAGCTTCATTGATATTCCATAAACAATTGACGGCATTATCAAGGGCGGTAGGCGAGATTTGCTTAACCCCAGATGTCAATAATTCCTGATATAACTTAAATGCATCCTTAAAATCCCCTTGGCTATAGAGCACTTGGGCCTGTTTTTGTAACTTATCCATATTCTTTACGTCCGCTTTAGCAAAGGAAAATAGTGTCAATATAATCAATGGGAGTAGGTATTTCATTATTTGAATGCCTTCATGTGGTTAATGCTACTTAGACGCAACCAGGGAGCGCTATCCTTGGAGATCGGAAGAGCGTCGTG
>CAXQRU010000006.1:0-17536 GCA_964226685.1 Polaribacter sp.
CTACACGACGCTCTTCCGATCTCCCAATACTCGGTTTGTTTCAAGTTACATTGAGGCTCGCGGCGGGCAATATCAGAAGGCCGTCTTTTTTGGCTTGCAAATGTTTATTAAACGCTATCTTACTCAAGCGATTACTGAGGCGCAAATCGTTGAGGCCAGTGCTATCTTTGCGGCTCATGGTGTCCCTTTTAATGAAGCGGGTTGGCGTTATATTTTAACTGAACACAGTGGTTTTTTACCTATTGAAATCCAAGCCTTACCAGAGGGTAGCGTGGTGCCCATTAAAAATGCTTTGGTGCAAGTAGTGAATACTGACCCACAGTGTGCTTGGTTAACCAGTTATGTGGAAACGGCATTGTTGCGCGCGATTTGGTATCCCACAACCGTCGCTACGATTTCATGGCATGGCCGACAAATTATTGAGAAGTATCTTGAGAAAACTGCCGATACCATTGATGGTTTGGATTTTAAATTGCATGATTTTGGTGCTCGTGGTGCTACTTGCGAAGAGGCTGCGGCGATTGGTGGGGCGGCTCATTTAGTCAATTTTAAAGGCACCGATACGATCAGTGGTATTGTGGCGGCTCGCCGATTTTATGGGGCCGATATGCCAGGATTTTCTATCCCAGCGGCTGAGCACAGCACGATTACTAGCTGGGGGCGTGATCAAGAAGCCGAGGCTTATGCCAATATGTTGAAACAATTCGGTGGTGAGAATAAATTGGTGGCAGTGGTCAGTGACTCATACGATTTGTTCAATGCGATCGATAATATCTGGGGCGATGAGTTAAAAGAGGCCGTTAAAAACAGTGGGGGTACCTTAGTGATTCGCCCAGATAGTGGTGACCCAGTCAGTATAGTGCGTGAAACCATTGAGCGTCTAATGAATAAATTTGGTTTTAGCACTAACGCCAAAGGCTATCGAGTTTTGCCATCTTATGTTCGCGTCATTCAGGGAGATGGTATTTCTTTAACCAGCATTGAAGCTATTTTGGCGGCAATGGAGAAAGCGGGTTTGAGTGCAGATAATATTGCTTTTGGCATGGGAGGTGAGTTATTGCAAAAATTAAATCGCGATACCTTGCAGTTTGCGATGAAGGCATCGGCCGCTGAAGTGGATGGAAACTGGCGTGATGTATTTAAAGATCCTGTGACCGACAGCGGTAAACGCTCTAAAAAAGGACGCTTGGCCGTTATCCGTGAGGGGAGTGAGTACAGCACCATTCGAGCAGATGAGTTGCTGGGCAAGAGCAATGAGTTGGTCACGATTTTTCGAGATGGAAAATTGCTGGTTGACGACTCTTTTGAGACGGTTAGAGCGAGAGCGGCGGCTCGCTAGATAAATCCGGCTATATTAGCCGGATTTTTTTGTCCTTACAATTTTGCCTTTGCTTTAACAATTTCACTAAATACAGCCATTACAAATTGGTCGATGTCTTGGCGAGCTATATTTTTTGGGTTGTTATCCATAGTCAGTCTCACTTTCAGTAAATCTCCTTGATGCTCGCTCACATAAAGCAGAGTGATTCTTGGTATGTCTTGGTAAGTAAGGCTAAGTTTGTGTTTAGTGACGATAACATCGTTATCGTAGGCTACCGCCTCAAGTACGTTGACATTTTGGTAATCGCCTAGCTTCTCAACTACATAAATGTCATCCAGGCTGGCCTTGGTAACGGCGTAGATAATCTCTTTGTGAGAGTATGATTTGGTGGATTCAGGTGTTGGCCACACAAATACACTGGCCACTATTGTAGGCTCATCTTCTTTGACGTATCTGAGTGCATAGCCAAGGTTGTTATCAAATTTTTTATAATCTTGATATCGATAGCCATGAATAGATTGGTTTATGTATTGTACAATCTCGGGTGCGTCGGTATCGGATTGACTTGTTTGACTTGGAGTGGAACTGCAAGCGCTAATGAGAATGCTCAGTAGTATGGCGGATAAGACTTTCATGGATAATCCCTAGCTAAATACGCAATGTAGCATATATTATTCCTGGAAAATACAATCGCTGTCGCATTAAGGGCTACTCATTTGACTTTTTCGTATAGTATGATCGTTTTTATTTTGTGTGTGATTTATGAGACCCTTTAATTGCAGCCAATGTGGTGCACAAGTTTACTTTGAAAACTCACATTGTATGAATTGTCATGCCGACTTGGGCTTTGCCATTGATTCTCTGGATATCGTGGCGCTGCCCAGCCGTCCAGACCTCATGTATTGCCAAAATTACCAATTACACGCGTGCAATTGGTTGGTAAATACCGATAGTCACTCGCCATACTGCTTGAGTTGCCAGTTGAATAATACCATTCCTGATTTAAGTCAAGATCAGTACCGAAACTATTGGTTTGAAATTGAGCGCGCCAAACGTCGACTTTTGTACAGTTTATTTAAACTGAATTTGCCGGTGGTGCCAAAACAGACTCGTGATGGTGAGGGTATTTGGTTTGATTTTTTAGCGCCGGATGAAAACGAACCGGTATTAACAGGGCATCTTCATGGCTTGATTACATTAAATATTCATGAGGCCGATAGTGTTGCCAGAGAGGCCAGTAAAAAGCAATTAGGAGAGCCCTATCGTACCTTGCTGGGACATTTCCGCCATGAAATTGGTCATTATTTTTGGCAGCTCTTAGTGGAGCCTAATCATGAAATGCTTAATGTGTTTCGAGGAGCATTTGGGGATGAGCGAATAGATTATCAAAGTGCACTGAGTGCTCATTACGAGCGCAAAGACGCCCATCGTTGGGATGATGCTTATGTTAGTTTTTATGCCTCATCGCATCCTTGGGAGGATTGGGCGGAAACGTGGGCGCATTATTTACACATCTTAGATGCACTAGACACCGCCAGCCAATTTGGCATGGCGGTGGAACGGCCCGATCATCAGAAAGTAGATTTTGAATTATTTGATCCCTACCAAGCGACGAGTATTGAGGTGTTGATTCAACACTGGCTGCCTATGACCTATGCGTTAAACAGCATTAACCGCAGTATGGGTTTACACGATTTTTATCCGTTTGTACTGACACCCAAGGTGATTCATAAGCTGGGTGTCGTACATGATATTATTCGTTGCTCATAGCCTCATTCAATTCGAGCGACATCGACTGAGACACTGAGTTTTTGCTTGCCGCTGCCCCCAAAAATAATGCCGCGTAATGGGCTGACATCGGAGTAATCTCGACCCCAGGCCGTAACAATATGTTGGCCCCTGGGAGTTGAGTTGTTGGTTGGATCAAAATCAAACCAGCCGGCTCCTGGAATAAACACAGAGAACCAGGCATGAGTGGCATCGGCACCAATTAACCGTTCTTTTCCTGGGGGTGGTTCGGTCTCTATATAGCCACTTACATAACGGCAGGGAATTCCTAATGAACGCAAGCAGCCAATGGCTATGTGCGCAAAATCTTGGCAAACCCCTTTGCGTTGCTCCATGACTTCTGAGATGGGAGTGGCCACTTGCGTAGCACCTGATTCGTATTTGAAGGATTCATGAATAGCTTGATTCAGCTCGCTGACCGAAGCTAATAAAGATTTATCGAGCTGGAAAAAAGGCTTGGCGAAATTCAATAAATCATCGTTCACTTTAATCATGGGTGAGTTCAGTAAAAACTCTCTTGCATAGAGATTCTCAATGCTGAGATCAGTCTTGAGGCGGTTGATCGCCTCCCCGTATGTGAGAGGGTAATTGTTGTGATCCCTTTGGTCTGGGTCGATATTGATCTGAGTCGTTACTTTGATAGACAAGGCCGTATGTTGTGAGTTAATCGCAAAGTGATAACTGCGATTGCCAAAGTAATCAATGCGTTTGTGAGCGCTGGTCGGTGTTGGCGAAACCGTAATTTGAGAATTCGATGGATGCTGATTGAACGTTTCTCTCGGTATAATGTGAGAGCGGCTATAGCATTGACTGACCGGGTTTTGATATTGATATCGTGTTTCATGGGTAACGATAAATTTCATTGTCGACGATTCCATGGATCATCAAAAGCTTGTTGCTCGGTGTCGGTGTGATCAAAATATTGTCGGCTGATCGATTCGGAAATCGAGTTTAACAGGGTTTGGCAATTGTCAATCAATTCGGCAAGTTGATCGCGAGTTTTACTTGTATTTTGTGTTGTTAATTTTTCAATATCAGCAAGTTCTATGTCGTGATGAATTTTAATTAATCGTTGCCTATCGGATAAGCCCTTTGTCGGCAGGCTGGAATTTTTGGGTGGTAGAGTCTCCACCAAATGTTGTAATTCTTGCACCAAATAAACCATGGATCTTGGGTTGTCGATGGCCGTTAGCATTAAGCTCAGTACGTGTTCAATACTATTGTTGGCGCCGTATTGTCGGCGAAATGTATTGAGTGTTTCGCCGGTCAATAAAATAGTTTCTAAAGCCACATATTCGTCGTATTCGTTTAGCACCGGAACGAGTAATGCATCCAGCAGTGATAAAGTTTGTTCCGAGCTTTCTAATAATCGGCCTAATTTCATAAAATGCCAGCCATGTCCTCGCATCATACTCTCTTGAGTGAGCCCGGCTAGAGCTAAAAGGCTGGTGACCATAGGGTCGAGGGATTCTTCTGGGGCCGATGAAAAATCGTCGAGTAATGTCGCTAGGTCAGATATTTCTTGTCGTAAATCACTGATAACCCGTTGAGTGTCTGATGATAATAGAGTTTGCACTTCGTCGGCACAGTTCAACATTTCTCGTATGTTGCTCGCAAGGCTACCTGGTTTATTGATATCCACCATTACAGCATATAATTCTTCATCGGCTTTTTCGTAGTATTCTGGTTGCTCGTCACTAAAACCGGGAAGCGTATTGGTAAACTGTGTCACGGCTTTTAATAAATGCCGGTAACATTCATCTGATAATTGCCTGGCATTATTCATTTGGATAAACACGGTTCTTAGCAATCGCAGACTCCATTCAACGCGAGCCATGTAGCGACCTAACCAAAACATGTTTTCAACCATTCGGCTGGGGAGGCTTTTATTGGCATGGATCAGCGAATAAGATTCTTGTTCTGGAATGGGTTGGCTATTGACATTGCCAGATAACACCCAGACGTCTTTGCTTGATGATTCGGTACTGAATTTAATAAGGCCTGATTGATCGCTACTTCTTGCTAGCCCACCTGGCATTACGTGATAATCATTGTTGGAAGCAAAGGCAAAGGTGCGTAACACCGAGGCACTGGCGAGTAATTCTGACCCGTCTTGCCACGTAGGCACGGTGCTTGGCACGACATGCTCTTGCGCCGCGTAGTAAAGAGGTCGGGCTTGGATTTCTCTGCGTAGCTGCTCGATCTGTTCCTGATCCAGTGAATTTCCAAGAATGGTGCTCGGCTGCTCTTTGCTAACGGGTTTAATCACGAGGTTTGGCAGGTTGTCGAGAATATATTCAAGATCCAGTGGGTCTCCGGCCCAGTAGCTGGGTACGTTTTCAAGGCTAAGCGTTCGGCCTGTAAAAAATTGACTGATTGCATCGCTGTACTTCATTAAAATCGGGTTTTCAAGTGCACCCGACCCCAGAGGGTTAACGACGGAAACATGCTGGTTGCGAACGACTTCTAGTAAGCCTGGAATGCCCCAGAGACTATCTCCCCTTAGTTCAGCTGGATCGCAGTCGACATCATCGATGTGTCGAATAATCGTATCAACTCGGCTAAGTCCATCGAGAGATTTAAGCCAAGCATAACCATTGCGCACGGTAATATCTCGCCCCTGAACCAGGGTAAATCCTAAATAATTGGCCAACAATGCGTGCTCAAAATAGTAATCATTTTGGCTGTTCGATGTGAGCAAAACAATATTGGGGCGCTCTTGGGATTGAGATAAATGATAGAGTTGATAGCGCATCATTTGAAAGAAAAATGACAAATCTCTGGCCGGTAAATGCCTAAACCAACTAGGGAATACCCGGGACATCGCCGATCGGTTTTCAAGTGCAAAGCCCACACCATTAAGACCTTGGGTTCTGTCTGTGAGTACTTGAAATTGGCCATTGGGATTGCGAATTAAATCGGCACTATAAAAACTCAAGGGTCTTTCACCAAGATTAATGCCAAAGCAGGGCCTTAAAAAACCTGGGTCGACAAATAATGCTTCCGGGGGAATGACACCCTCTTGAATGAGACGCTGATCTTGATAGATATCATTAAACACTTTGTTCAGTAGCTCAGCTCGTTCACACAAGCCTGTTTCGATGGTATGCCATTGGGTACTATCGATTAACCAGGGCGCCAAATTTAAAGGCCAAGTGGATTTGGATGTGCGTATTAACGCTCCATCATCTCGAAGTATGCGCTCAAGTTTAGTTAAGCGTTGCTGCAGTTGAGTGTTGCTGTGAGCACCGAGTAGGTTAAGTAATTGTTGCCAGTGAGCCGCCATGGTAGGGTGCTCTTGAAACGCCTCATCAAAACCTGAGTGGTTAGGACTATAGCGCAACGGACTGGCATCATCGGATGGCTTCATAAGTGCAAGATTACTTAGTTCGTCTCAAGTCTAAAGTATAGCTGTATTCTAGCGCCTCTGTGACCCATTGTGCTGCCGGCCTTGATGGCGTTGTACGTTTGCTAACAGAGCGACTGCCAGGACTGTTGGGTTGTCGGTTGACAACTGCAGGCACCATGGGCCCTGGTGTGTGGCCATACTCCCAAAATCGATTTCCGCGCCTAGATTCGGCCTCGTAGCTATTAACGGGAATGGTGTCATAGCTTCTACCGCCTGGGTGTGAGACATGATAAGTACAGCCGCCAATCACTCGCTGATTCCACGTGTCCACTAAATCAAAGACTAGGGGCGTATCAACCCCTAAGGTGGGGTGTAACGCCGAGGGCGGTTGCCAGGCCCGGTAGCGAACTCCAGCCACATACTCCCCAGCTTTGTGTGTGGGCCGCAGTGGTACTTTGGCGCCATTACAAGTGAGAATATAGCGGTCATCGTGGATGCCGGTCAGAGTTACTTGCAAGCGCTCGACTGAGGAGTCAACGTAGCGAGTGGTTCCTTGGGAACCAATTTCTTCGCCCAATACATGCCAAGGCTCAATAGCCCAGCGCAGTTGAATACTTTTATCGTCAATGTCGACTCTGCCATAGTGTGGGAAACGAAATTCGCTAAAAGGCGCTAGCCACTCTAGGTCAAACTCATAGCCGTGCTCATTGAGATCTGTCACGACTTCTTTGATGTCCTGCCACACATAGTAGGGCAGCATAAATCGATCGTGTAATTCTGTACCCCAGCGAATCAATTTGTGACGATAAGGGTGTTCCCAGAATCGAGCCACGAGTGCACGTAACAATAACATTTGCACCATTGACATCTGGGCATGAGGGGGCATTTCAAAACCTCGAAATTCCAATATTCCAAGCCGGCCGGTAGGGCCTGTAGGCGAGTAGAGTTTGTCGATGCAAAATTCTGCCCGGTGGGTGTTGCCGGTAATATCGACTAATAAATTTCTAAAAATGCGATCCACCAGCCAGGGCTCTGGCGTGGTGCCAGGTGGTACTTGTGCAAAGGCAATTTCTAATTCGTAGAGAATATCATCGCGCCCCTCATCGACTCGCGGAGCTTGACTGGTCGGGCCAACAAACATGCCTGAAAATAGATACGAAAGGCTTGGGTGGTGTTGCCAATAAGTAATAAAACTTTGTAGCAAGTCAGGTCGCCTCAAGAGCGGGCTATCGGCGGGTGTTACGCCTCCTAAGGTAATGTGATTGCCACCGCCAGTGCCAGTATGACGACCATCAACCATGAACTTATCGGTACCCAGCCGAGAAAGATGCGCTTGCTCATAGAGCGTGAGCGTTTTATCGCACAGCTCTCGCCAGCTTTGGCTCGGATGGATATTCACCTCAATCACGCCGGGATCGGGGGTGATTTTAAAATGACTAATGCGGGGATCAAAGGGTGGTTCATAACCCTCGATCACCACCGGCATGTTTTGTTGATCGGCCACTGCCTCAATGGTGTCAATTAAACCTAAATAGTGCTCAATATGCGATAGTGGCGGCAAGAAAATATAAAGCCGACCGTCTCGTGGTTCAATCACGAGTGCGGTTTTGATCACTTGCTTAGCTTGTCCTCCGGCTGAGCTTGCTTTCGCACTTTCGATATGCTCTGGGCGAGTTTCTAACGGGTCTCGTTCTGGCTGATAATCTTCATCCGGGTGAACCCAGGGCAGAGAATTTAAAGGCAAGCGAAAACCCAATGGCGTATCTCCAGGGATGGCGATCAACTGCTTGTGCCGCAATGGCCACTTAGAGCTTAACCAACGTTTGCCAAATGAATCCCACTGCAGGGGCAGCACATAACCACTGGGTACGTTTAAACCTCTTTTGAGCAGCTTGGCAAGCCTGGCTCGGTCGAGATCGGAAGATAAATCTTCTTGGTATAAATCAATATTATCAGGCAGCTCTGACTCCGCAAGAATATAGTGCTTGGCGTCTTCATAGGCGGGGATCATGAAATTCTGTTCAATCTTAAGAGGCTTGAGCAGCGCCGACATAAAGTCGCGAGCGGTCTCAATTTTGGCTTGATAATCTTTATGAATATCGGCTAGCAATTTGGGGTTTTTCCACATCGGTTCGCCATCTTTTCTCCAAAAACAGCCCAAAGCCCAACGAGGAATAGGCTCACCGGGGTACCACTTGCCTTGGCCATAATGCAATAACTGACCACTGCCAAACTTTGGAGTTAAATTATCTAACAAGCGATAAGCCAGTTTCAGTTTATCATCGCCAAGAGCCTCGGTATTCCATTGTGCGGACTCCATATCATCAATAGAGACAAAGGTGGGTTCCCCGCCCATAGTGAGGCGCACATCCGCTTGTTCCAAAAAGCGATCCACATGTTCACCCAGTTCATTGATGGCAGCCCATTGCTCATCGCTATAGGGTTTGGTCACCCTTGGGTCTTCGTGGATGCGAGTTACGGTATTGCTAAATGAAAAATCAACGTCGCACTTATCGGTCGCACCACTAATGGGGGCGGCATTACCGGGTTCGGGGGTGCAGGCCAGGGGGATGTGACCCTCGCCGGTCATCAAGCCAGAGGTGGGATCGAGACCAACCCAGCCAGCACCGGGTAAGAACACCTCGCACCAAGCGTGAAGATCAGTGAAGTCGGCGGCGGGGCCTGAGGGCCCATCGAGTGAGGCGATATCAGAAGTGAGCTGAACCAAATACCCAGAGGCAAAGCGTGCAGCCAAGCCTAAACGTCGCAAAAGCTGCACCAATAACCATGAGGAATCTCGACAAGAGCCCGTCGCCAGGGTTAAAGTCTCTTCACAGCTTTGTACACCGGGCTCCATTCGTAAATTATACTCAACCGACTTGTATACAGCTCGATTCAGTTCCACTAAAAAGTCAATGGTGGTTTTAGGTTGCTTTTTGCTAGCTTTCGGTGCGTGGGCTTTGAGCCAATCATCCACCTTTTGACTTTTTTCGGTAATCGCTAAATAGGGTAATAATTCTTCCTTTAAACTTTTGCTATACGTAAATGGGTATTTTTCAGCATAGTCCTCAATGAAAAAGTCAAAAGGGTTGATGGTGATCATATCGGCGATCACCTCAACTTCTATATGCAGATGATCACAAGGCTCTGGGAATACCACTCTAGCTTGAAAGTTTCCAAAGGGATCTTGTTGCCAGTTAATGAAGTGGTTCTCTGGTGAAATTTTTAAGCTGTAACCTTTGATTGGGGTGCGTGAGTGAGGCGCGGGTCGTAAGCGAATCACATGAGGATGAACCGTGATGTGTCGGTCAAAATTATAGTATGTGTTATGGTTTAACGCTACGCGAATAGTCATAAAGGACTCTTGAGGACGATTAATTTAATATAAACCAAGCTTTGGAAAATTCTTGGTGGAGAGTGCCAATTTTTATTTGTAATTCATTGAAATAATCACTTAAGTGCTCTTGAGTGAGATCGCTTTTCTTTTTCATTTCATCTAATAATTGGTCAATGATCTTAATGATATTTCGTTTTTTGGGTAAATGTTTGGTTGCATCCTTCAACTGTGTTAGACAGTGCCTTATGCCACGCGGCTGTTGCTGATTATCGACTAAGTAATTGACGACCAGTTCAGGTGTCAAGCTAGCACTGACTACGCGTCTAAACGCTAAATGGGCACTGACACTTTGTAAAACGTTGCCCCACACGGCCAGTAAACTACTTTCATCGTCTCGGTTATTTTCAGCCAGTGCGTTAACGCCGGCGTCCAAAATTCGGGTGGTCATATCCGCGCGCTCAAGGTTGAGACCTAAACGCCACATTTGCCAACCTTCATCGCGAGGCATAGTGCCAACGATATGCCCTCGAATGAGTTCACAGTCTTTCACAATTTTTTCTAAAAACTCGTGACGGTTGGATCTAAGTAAGCCGTTTTGCAGGTGCTCCTTGACAAATAAATACTGCTCATTGACCAGTTCCCATACCCCCTCAGGCATGGCATCACGGGTAGTGCGTAAGTTTTCTCTCGCCGACTGTAAAGAGCTAATGAGAGAGCTTTGATTGCCCTCATCAGCCAGCATAAATTTAACGACATTTTTTTCATTACGCACAGTAAAGCGCGCATTAAAATCCTCTACATTACTGTTGAGTGTGACAAGATTAAACCAGCTAATATCGATACTATTGGGAAGATCCATCAATAGACTGGTATACACATTAACTAATCGAGCGGTATTCTCAACCCGCTCATGATAACGACCCGCCCAATAAATACGTTCTGCAACTCTGGATAACATTAAGATACCTCCGTATCGACAATCCAAGTATCTTTGCTGCCCCCACCTTGAGAGGAATTGACCACCAATGAGCCTTTTTTCATGGCTACCCGAGTCAGACCACCGGGAGTGACGTAGGTATTTTTGGCTTGCAAAATAAATGGCCGCAAATCCAAGTGTCTAGGCTCTAACTGCTTGCCATTGATGAGAGCAGGCGCGGTCGATAATTTTAAGGTCGGTTGAGCAATATAGTTTCTGGGTTTTTGTTTGATTAACTCGGCAAATTCATTTTGTTGTTTCTTGGTCGAATGAGGGCCAATTAGCATCCCATAGCCTCCAGATTCATTAGCGGGTTTAACCACTAACTGGTGGAGATTATCCAATACATACTCTCTGTGCTCAGGGTCACTACAGAGGAAAGTTTCAACATTGTTAATGAGCGGCTCTTGTTTTAGGTAGTAGCGGATAATGGCCGGCACGTAAGCATAGATAACCTTATCATCAGCCACCCCGGCACCGGGAGCATTCGCTAGGGCAACCTTGCCTTGTTGCCATGATTTCATTAAGCCAGGCACGCCTAGCAAAGAGTCTTTATTAAACATCTTGGGGTCTAAAAATGCGTCGTCAATTCGGCGATAAATCACATCGACCCGGGAGTAACCATCGATAGTGCGCATATAGACATAGCCATCGCGACGCACGACGAGATCACTACCTTGTACCAATTCAACCCCCATCTGCTGGGCTAAAAATGCGTGCTCAAAGTACGCAGAATTATAGATGCCCGGTGTCAATACCACGATTTCTGGCTCGTCTCTTTCCGGCGCCAGGGCTTTGAGTGTTTCAAATAACTTTTGTGGATATTGGTTGACGGGCTGAATTTGGTCTGACTCAAACAGCTCTGGCAATACGCGCTTGGTGATGGCTCGGTTTTCCAACATATAGGAAACACCAGAGGGTACCCTTAGATTATCTTCAAGCACATAAAATTCGCCATCGCTATCTCGAACTAAGTCTGTGCCGCAAATATTGGCCCAAACGCCATAGGGCGGGGTAATGCCTCGGCACTCTTTACGATAATTGCTCGATTGCTCAATCAAGTAGCGAGGCACGATCTCGTCTTTTAAAATGTTTTGATCGTTGTAGATATCGTTGATAAACAGGTTCAGTGCTTGCAGGCGCTGAGCGAGACCGGCGGCGGTTTTCTCCCATTGATGCACTGAAATGATGCGTGGAAGGATATCAAAGGGCCAGGCACGGTCAATATTGCCCTCTTCAGTATACACCGTGAAACTGATACCCATATCGGCAATCACCGCTTCCGCGGTTTTTTGTCTAAGTGCCAGCTCTTCAAGACTTAAGTCTTTTAAATAGCTTGTCAGCTGTTTGGCAACTTTTCTGGGTTGCCCAGAAGGAGTTACCAGTTCATCAAAGAAATTACCAGAGTCGTAGTCTTGCCAGTAGCTGGACATAATGCATCCGTATTGTTAGATGATGAATATTTCACTGTACTACATCTTTTCTCTAAAAAAAACCGTTGCTTGAAATGTGTTTTTTGCGCCAATTCTAGCTTTGATTAAAAAAAACACCCATGAGTGCATCTGTTTCGGTCGGTATATTCGTAATTAATGTACAGGTCTGCAGTAAATGCCTGTTAATTTTGATAACTCATTGTATTTTGGAGATTTTATGAAAAAGTATGCAGGTGTACTGTTTGGTGTATTGTTATTAGCGGGTAGTTTGGGTGCTTCGGCTGCGCACCATGGCATGCATTCCCTAATGGTTGAAGGCAGTGATCAAGATGTTTCGGTGGGTACAGTGACCGTTGACAAAATTATGGCTGACAAAAATGGTTGGCTAGTGGTACACAGAACAGACGCGAATAAAAAGCCTGGTCCTGTCGTTGGTCATGCTCCTTTGAAAAAAGGCGAGAATAAAGACGTGACGGCTATTTTGACAGAACCAGTTAAATCTGGCGAAATGCTGATGTTGATGTTGCACGGTGAAGATGGCGGCATGAAGGTGGGTATCTTTGAGTACACCTTGGGTGCTAAAGAAGATGGCCCCGTCAAAGTTGATGGCAAGTTAGTGATGGATGTGATTACTGCTAAGTAATCGTTGCTGGAGCCAAGTAATTGGCTCTCGCCTCCCTGTGAATTTTTCGTGAAAAGTGCTCGAAGACTCAATGTTTGACGGGTATATATGTTAGCATAAAGAGACACCATTGCCTGGAGCTTAACAAACTCTGGGCGAATTATTATTAAGAAGATGGAAAAGGTAGTTATTTTATGGGCTTAAGAGAAAAAAAAGCAGCTAAACAATATCAAGAGGGTACATTCGTTGCTCTTAAAGAACAAATTGATAGTTTATTGGGTTTTACTATTGACATCGATGTCAATTGGGAATCTCTGCAGGTCGATGGTTACAGTGAGGGTTATGACGAGTATTGGACAAAAGTCTATTTTCGCCCACTGGTAAATGTATTGACGGAGCTTTGCGCCGATGACTTTTCTAAAGAAGCCGTCGTTGATGGTTTGAAAAAAATCCAAATCAGAAACATCTCTGACATTACCAGTGAAATGCGCTGGGCAAGCTTTGAAAATGGTGTGCTAACTTTGGATCACGAGTCTTGTACCAATGTTGACTTCATCGATGATAGAGCCCGCAAGTTGAAAGAAGTCTTAGAAGACGGCTTGTAATTGATGATTTTCGGTTGGCTAGACTTTATCTAAAGCCAACCGAAATGAAAATGTTGACCCCTCGCCATTACTTGAATAAGTGGCATCTCCTCCCATTAGTTGTGCACTCTTTCTCACCATATACAAACCTAAACCACTACCAAACGATGTTCTAGGGTGTAATCTTTTGAACATAGTAAATAACGAGTCCTCCATACCTTCTGGCACGCCTAGGCCATTATCTATTACATCTAAACAAAAGCATTGGTCTGCTTTATAGGCTTTGATAAAAATACTAGGGTTTTCCTTGTCGGGATCATAATATTTGATGGCATTGGATAGTAAATTTTCGATAATGGCCGCAAATCTCAAAACATTAATGTTTAATGGCTCAGAAAATTGAATATCTTTGTTTATATGAATATGCTCAAAATGATCCATATAACGCAGCTTCTCTATGGCTTTATCAACTTCCTCTTCAATATTGACGGAAACCATATGCTCATCAATCATTTTCACCTTCGTTAAATTTAGCAAGTCCTCTACCAACTTCTTCAATGAACTCAATGAGTTTCGAGTATGTTCCATGCAGGTTTTAGCGGTTTCTTTATCATCCTCTTCAATGGCTTTGTCGGCGATTTCAAGCAGTGATATGGAAGAGGTGAGGGGCGATCGCAAATCGTGTGAGGTGCGATAGGCAAACTCCTCAAGTTCGCTATTGGCAATACTTAAATCGCTGGCTTTACTTTGATACTCACCAGCCATGCGTTCGGCAAAGTTAACGGCTTGGCGGTTGGATTTTGCCAGGAGTAAAAATAACGTTAACAGTAAGGTATCTATGATAATGCCGCCCATTAAAATCACAATCGGCTGGCTACTTTGAGTTTGTTGAATGAATTCGGGGGTGGCAATAATATCAAATGTCCATTTTCGGCCATAAATGTCTAGTTCATAGTGATTTAAGAAGGTTGTATCTGCGGTGTTATCTTGATGCTCATCATACAGTACATCATCTTCATCGCTAATCTTGACCAATACTTGCCTTTTTTCTTGACCAAGGGTACCTCTCATCAATTTGGTCATAATAAATGGCGCGTAGACCATTCCAATAAAGCGTTCGATGCGTTGTTGCTCCGTAGTTTCAGTCGCCATCGGGTCAAAATGTTTTTGATAAAATGGCGCAAATAATAAAAAACCTGGTGTTTTTTGTGAGTCTTGAACTAATACAATGGGGGCCGTCATTTGAGGCAACCCCGTACTTCTCGATTTTTTAGAGGCTTGATAACGATTAGTCTCATGAGCCATATCCAAACCAACGGCTTTGGCGTTGGTGGCCTCAGGTTCAATAAATGTGATAGGCATGAGTTCCTTTTCATTATGCTCTGGGTGTATTTTGAAATAGGGCCTAAGGATGCGTTGATCTTCTATAAACGCTTCCGATTGATATCTAGGGACATGAAAGATCACTCCAATGCCATTAATACCTGGGTACTTGACTCCAAGTTTGAGCGCCTCTGCGTAACGTTGCCACTCATCTGAATCAATACCTTGAGACTGCGAGTGGATGGTGGCGACCCCACCTTGCAGGGCATCTTCATAGTGACGCATTCGTTCGACAACGAGTTCCACGATTTGCTCGGCTTGTCGATCAAAAAGGTTTTGTGTTTTTTGCTCAACTTGGGTCTTAGTAAAATACCAAGCACTCAGGGTTAACACGAGAGATGCTACGACAATAAACCAGTGAAACCAATGGAGCTGGCCAGCTTTTTGAATACGCCTTTGTTCTGCTTGTAGTTCATCAAGCTCATTCATGAAATTATAGTGTTTATAAATGTATCTCTAGCAGTATAGACACCTTTTCAAAGCTTTATGTAAAAGCATACTTTGGATGACGCAATTTACTTCGGTTGGGTTTAAAATGGCATCCAAGATTGCTGTAATAAGCGCTCAACCGTCCAAAGTGTTGCAATAATGAGGATGGCGTAGGCGAGGGCAAGCAAGACCACCCGAGCTTTCAATTGGCTGGCAAGCCATAAAATAGCGCCAGCGCACGCAACGAATCCTAACTGACCAAGCTCCACGCCTAAATTGAAAAATAGTACTTGGGAGATAAGCGCTTGGCCGCTGATCAGCTCACCAAATACTGAGGCAAAGCCCATGCCGTGAATTAAGCCAATGGCAAAAATTAAAGCTAAGGGCACCGGTCTTGATTGAGGCCTGACACTGAACCAAGCGCCGATGGCAACAGTCGCTGCGATACAAGCTTCCACTAAATGGCTGGGAAGGCTGATCCAGTTAAGAGCGGTTATCAATAGCGTGATGGAATGAGCAATGGTAAAGGTAATGGTGTAAGAGGCAATGGTCTTAATTTTCGCATGGCTTCTGGTCAAAAACAAAGGCAGCAGTAGCGTCATTAAGAATAACAGGTGATCGGCACCAATTAAAATATGGATGATCCCTTGGTAGATAAAGCTAGTACTGGCATTAGACGCATTTTGAAGTGGTATTGTTGGTTCTTTAGCTGAGAGTACATGGGTGTTTTCGGTATCATTGATGAATACTTTTGTTAATGCCAAGTGCAAGGAGTCAATGTCTTTTAAAAAGTGATAATGTAATTCATTGATTTGCGAGCAGTCGGTTGAGGCTTTGATCACAGCAAAAACGGTTTGTGCACGGCTATTTAAATCAATATCCTTAATGTCTAAAGCGCAAGTATCTTCTTTATTGCTTAAGCTGACTGATTCTTGTGTTAATTTTTTTATGGCTGTAAGACTGGCTTGAAATTCAGATTGTGTTATTGCGCCATCGGCATTTAAGTCAAGTGCAATCACTTTATTGAGATCGATAAGCGCGACCTGCCACTCAAGTTGTGATTCTTGCTCATTAACAAACAATTGAATTTTTGCAACACTTTGTGTGTGGGCAAGTGTTAGTTGAGACAAAAGTAAAATAAATAAAGCGATAATAATTTTCATGGCTATCAAATTTTCAAAATGGTGGTTTGAATATTGTGTTGCTTAGCCCATTGTGCCACTAGTTCTTTGCTATTTTTATCGCCTGATTTTTGAGCTGCTTGATGAAGTAGCAATAAGTCAAAAACATCACGATTTTTATTCCAGTTGGCTTGGCTATATTGGAGTGCTTGCTCTGCATTTTGTTCGATCAATAAATGCCACATGGCTACGTCTACATAGCGATCTTCTTGCTTTAGATCAATAATTTCATTGATGATCGATTGGATGTTTTCTTTGGCTACCATATCCTTGTTATGAATCGCCTTTGCCATCAATACTCGTAAATAGAGTGGGTTTTCAGGCGTGATTTTTTGCGTAAGACTTAGTACTTCTTCAGATCGATTGTGTATTAATAGATAATCAATCAAGAGTTTTTTGATGGCATCATCTTCTGTTGGAAACGTTTCTTGGTATTGATCAAACGCTACGATGGCTCGATCAAACTCTCCGGCTTGTAAATAGAGATCAATGATAATCGACTGAATCCAGGCATCTAGGCTGCTGTCATTGCTCGATAAGCTCCTCAATGCGATGAGTTTATCGATGGCTTGATTAAGATTGGATGTAACGCCATTGAGCCAAAGTCGGCAGACCAGCCCAACCTGGTAGTTAATAGCCGAGCCGATATCTTGGCAATTCATGCTAGCTTGGTTATATTGGCCCGTTAACATATATAAGGGTGTTAACTTTAACAGTGCTTGGTCGTGATAATCTGAGTTTTTCAGAAGTTCTTGATAATGGTTAATAGCTTCTGGAAATTGGTGGGTAAATTGTAATAAATCGGCATACAGTATTTTGATATCAGCCTGCTGTTTTTCTGTGTCAGCCAATTTTTCAATCGAGGCAATGGCCACACCGGCATAGCTCATATCTTGTTTTTCACGAGCTAAGTTCAGTAAATTTTTTAAATGATCAAGGGGTGTAGAATTTTGTGAAGCGGATCTTAACTGGTTGCCTATCAATACGGCTTCACCTGAGACCAATACGGTATCGTTATTTGCTTGCGATAGCACGGCCGGTGAAGTAATCAAAAAAAGTAACGCGATTAGATAATTTTTCATGGTTTCTTAGCTTTAATGGTCAGTTATTAAGATCGGAAGAGCGTCGTGTAG
>CAXQRU010000007.1:0-19253 GCA_964226685.1 Polaribacter sp.
GCTCACCAAGGCGGCCCAGCAATTGCACTTAACTCAACCGGCTTTGACTCATAGCATCAAAAAACTCGAACAACGAATCGGTGCGCCCCTATGGCAAAAACAAGGGCGACAACTCAAGCTCACACAAGCCGGAGAATTTTTGCAATCGCTGGGGGAGCGTTTGTTACCTCAGTTTGAACACGCCGAGCAAGTCGTCGCACAAATTGGAGCGGGTAGACAAGGTATCTTGCGTATTGGTATGGAATGCCATCCCTGCTATCAATGGCTACTCACGATTGTTGAGCCTTATCTGCAACAATGGCCCGATGTGGATGTCGACGTTCGCCAACGCTTTCAATTTGGTGGCTTAAGCGCCTTATTTGACTATGACATCGATATGCTGGTAACCCCTGACCCTTTATTTAAATCTGGACTGATCTTCACGCCAGTCTTTGACTACGAACAAGTGCTGGTAGTCAGTCAACATCACCCCTTGGCGAATGTAGCCTTTGTCACACCCGATCAGTTAAGCAAAGAAACCCTTATATCCTACCCCGTTGCCATTGAGCGCCTCGATATTTACAACCAGTTTTTACTGCCCGCCAACTGTCACCCCAAGCACCACAAAACAATTGAAACCACAGACATCATGCTACAAATGGTAGCCGCCAATCGAGGCGTGACCGCCCTGCCTCTATGGCTTGCTGAGCAATATCAGCAAGCACTTGAGATCACCACACGACGCTTAGGCGATGGCATTACTAAATCAATTTATCTGGGCATTCGGGCAAGCGATGAGCAAACTCAGTACCTTCAAGGCTTTATTCAACTAGCATTGAGCAATCAGAAAAGATGAATATCAGCCACTGGTTCGTTATACTGCTAACTTTTTGTTGTGGAGCTATATTGTGAAATCTGAACTTGATGCCGTCATCGGACTCTGTGAACAAGCAGGTCAAGCGATTTTGGCAGTCTATAACCAAGCCGAAGGCTTCGATGTAGACACCAAAGCCGATGACTCACCACTGACACAAGCGGATTTGGCTTCACATAAAGTGCTGGTTAGCGGCCTTCGTAAAGTCCTAGATATCCCCATTCTCTCTGAAGAATCCAAGCTTCCCGATTTCGAAACCCGCCAAAGCTGGTCTCGCTATTGGCTCATCGACCCGCTCGATGGCACCAAAGAGTTTGTTAAACGCAATGGGGAGTTTACCGTCAATGTTGCTTTAATTGACAATCACCGCCCCATTCTTGGCGTAGTCTATGTGCCTGTACTCAACATCACCTATGCAGGCTACCAAGGTGCAGGTGCTCTCAAAGTGAGTAACGGGCACAGAGAGCGCATTTCAGTACGAAAAACTGGCTCCACAATCGACGTTGTGGCAAGCCGTAGCCACGGAGCCGATGCTGTCAACCAACTCATGGATAAGTTAGATGGCGCCTTTGATGCAGTCAATACGACCAATATGGGCAGTTCATTAAAATTGTGCTTAGTAGCTGAGGGCAAGGCCGACTTGTATCCACGTTTAGCACTGACTGCCGAATGGGATACGGCCGCCGCACAAGCTATTGTGGAGGCCGCTGGCGGCCAAGTCGTCGATCTTGATTTTCAAACTATGGAGTACAATCGCAAAGACGATATCCTCAACCCTTTTTTCTATGTCATTGGCGATAGCAACATCCAATGGAAACAACTGCTCTGCTAAGGAAGTGCTTGCAGTTTACCCACATTCGTCGTTAAATAAGGCTTAAAAAATCAGTAACTATTATGTCTAAATATAGCTTAGAAGAACTATCCGCCAAACTGGATCAATTGCTACTTTATTGTGATCGCCTCAAACAAGACAAACGCTTGCTTGAGCAAAAAGAGCTATTGTGGCAAAAAGAGCGGGAAAGACTCATCGAAAAGAATGAGCTCGCCCGTACCCGAGTCCAGGCTATGATTAACCAACTAAAAAATCTTGAGCAAGGAGTTGACTGATGCGCCGCAATGCTGAAACTGTCACCGTAAAAATTCTCGACAAAGAATACCAAGTTTCTTGCTCGGCTGAAGAAAAAGGTGATCTGCTGGAAGCCGCCCACGAACTGGATCACCGCATGCGGGAAGTGCGCCAATCAGGCTCAGTCATTGGCACCGAGAGAATCAGTGTGATGGTTGCTTTAAACCTAGCTCACGACTTATTGAAAGCCAAACAAAACGGCCCCAGCGAGAAAGACCAAAATTTAATCGCCTCTATGCACAAAAAATTAGAACAGGCACTTGGCTAGGGAACCTTTGGGTGTCAATCCCATAGCATAACTCCGTTAAAATTCCAAATAACGATTCAATCACATTTTCCTAGTTGTATTGACGAATTGTTATTTGGGTTCGAGTCACAACTGCGTTATAATGAATCCAAGCCCTGAGATGTTCGCCAGTCAATCTGTCCTAGAGCCGATAACGCGAAACCCGGAGGTTTTAAGTGCTTGTTGTTGTGCATGCCCACGAGATGGGAAGCCTGATACGAGTCTAAGACCACCACCCTTGAACCCATCGGTTCAAGGCCAATTTGACAGCGACAGCTTGGGGTTATTTTTATGAATGACGTTCGCACTTTATTGCGAAATAAACGAAGCCATTTAACACCCAGCCAGCAGTGGCTAGCCTCTCAAAAAATTTATCAACATTTAATAAACGATCCTATCTTTAAACGTTCAAAAAAAATTGCATTTTATATAGCGCAAAATGGCGAAGTTGATCTGACGCCTGCAATATATTTTAGCTGGCAACATAACAAACAGTGTTATCTACCCGTTATTGATCAAAAACACATGCGCTTTCATTACTATGGCTGTGTCAGCACACTTAAAAATAATCGATACCGTATTCCAGAACCGAAGCAAACTCGGCAACTTCCAATTAACCAACTCGATTTGGTCTTAGTGCCCCTAGTGGGTTTTAATTGGGAAGGTATTCGCTTAGGTATGGGAGGTGGTTTTTACGACAGAACCTTTGAATCACCAAAAGAGAGACCAATCTTGTTAGGTGTTGCCCACACCTGCCAATTTTATCAAAATTTAGCTAACAACGATTGGGATGTGCCGCTTGATGGGATTGTGACGCCGGAGGTTTTATTGTGGGTATAACTTTACCAACATTCTTTGACCAAACCTATACTAGAGCCTCTCTGAGCATCAGCATTATAAGTTAAATTACCACACACACCATCTACCCAGCCAACAGGCATTACCGTAATACTAAAAGTTTTACTTGTTGCCTCCGTAACCACTGCAGTATACCAGCCTTTCTTGTGATCGAACTCTGGATCACTCGTATTAGCTGGCAAGTTCAAACCACAAGAAGCACCAGAACAGCCATCGGGACCTACGATCAAATTGGTATACGTACCATGCATAAAATAGTAGCGCTCTTGCTTCATCGCCAAGCTCAATAAAAAATTTTGACCTTGCCGACGCTTGACTTTATCGCTGCTTTTATCAAAGGAAGAAAAGATTGGATCAGAAAAATTGAGGGCTGCGTTAACAAAAAACGGCGAGACAGATAAAACCACTAAAAGCATTTTATACCTATTTAAATTTCTAAACACTTCGCTGCAACCTCTCATGCCCACTCGATGCAATTTCCTCATACACCATATCAAGCACAGGAAAAATATCCCAACGCTCTTTTTCTAAGAGGTGAGCCACTCTATCAACCACCTCTAACTCTAAATTCTCAACCCGCTTCCCTTTCCATAATTTATCAGCTAAGGCTATCAACAACTCTTCCAAAGAGCACTCCATACTAGCCCAGCGAGCGTGAGACAAACACACCCTCGCTAAGCGTGCACAAACACCGGCTTTAAGGAGCATCTTCTCACCTTCCGGCTCATGCTCAGAACCCGGCCCGGTCATTTCATTGGTATGAATGATTTTTCCAATATCGTGAATAACGACACCGGCTTGAATGAAGTCTCGATCTAAAACAATACCCAACTTTTCTATTGCACTTATCAATAAATCGGCGGCTTCTCCGACCAAGGTAACATGAGTTTTTAAATGCCCACAAACCCCTAGCTTATCCAGTAATTCAAATGCCTGCTCTCTTGATTTTGGCACTTATGATCCCCCTACACTTTCATTGAGAATGTTGCCAGCGCAAAACGTAGCTCGTGATCGGCCACCAATATTGCTCGTCCGCATCTTGCGTATTCACCCAGTACTCTATTTCCGTCCTGTGAATCGACTCATCGCAATGCAATAACATCATTACTTCAGAAAATATGGGGTGCTCCTTGTCATTAGAAAGGATGTACTCATTCAAGCACTCAAATAGAAAACACCCCAGCACCCGCTTTTCTTGCTCGGTTGTATCATGAGCTTGATAAATAGTAAAATATTGTTCAAGTTCAGAAACACGGCAAGAAGTGTATTCAAAATCCTGATCAAGTGCATCAAATCTAGTGGATGGATCAATACCTAACTTTTGAAAGATAGAAGCGGCCGCTTCCATACTTGGGTACTTCAACTCGACTGTCACCGTTTCCTCGCTATGATAAAGACCTCGATACCCTGCGCTCCATGGCGCCACTGCCGCTCTACTACAAAACCGGCACGTTCAATTTCCGCCACCAACTCTGACTCAGTAAAAATATAGACATTGGGCATTAAACCAAGGGGTTTTAACAATGGCACAAGCAATTTGATAAACCGAAAGCGAGAGTTTCCCAAACAACCCGTGCTACTGACAAAAATACCTCCAGGTTTAAGCACTCTTGCCACTTCGACAATCAAAGAGTGCCGATTGGCCAGAAGGTGAATAACATTAAGTACGAGCACGGCATCCATACTGCAAGAAGCTGCGTTAAATTCTTCGAGGGTGCCCAGGCTGAAAGTAATATTGTTAACTCCAGCAGATCGCGCCTTTTCACGAGCAATGTTTAACATATTTTCGGAAATATCGATGGCATCTATCTGTTGAACATGTGGTGCGTGGTGTATCGCTGTCGTACCCGTTCCACAGCCAACTTCTAAAAGATGCATATCAGAAGACAAAAAGCCTTGGGTTTCGGACAATTTTTGCTGATATTTTTCATTATCTGGAATGGCTTTTTTTGAGTACTTCTCAGCGGCTTTATCCCAAAACTTATCCGAATGACTCATAAGAATAATACTTGTCCATAAAATACGAGCCATGATAATAGCACAACCAGCTACTCACAATGGAAGATAAATTATGCGCCAACACTGTAGGAGATTTTGAAGAAATGCAGTAAGAGGAGACGATGCGTCACCTCTTATCATATAAAAACTGACTAGGCCAAATAACAACCTAGTGCACTGAGTGGCTGGGCTTAATTAATATAAGCTAAACCCTGAAGCAACTCAGGTGGAGGATCAATTTGTGCCTCTGTTTCTGGCAACTGAATACTACTCAAACACAGCCCTACAACAAATGCGACGGCAGAGAGTGTTAGTACATCAACTTTCATCTTTATCCCCTTGAAAAATATAATGTTGCGGTGTTTATTATTATTAACTGTAGATCACTATTTCAGCTCTGGGGACTCAGAGACAAGAAAAATAGCACATTTTATGCCAAAATGTGTGCTTCCTCACACTATGAACGTAAAATGCTACCCTACATGCCATGTAATATTACAACATGTTACAAAAAACTCCAGACATGTTCCTGAGATCTGTGAAAAATTTCGCAAAAAACTACGCTTTAGTGGCGCACAAAAAACTGAAAACGATACAAATAAAAAATGTTGGCGCGCTATGCTGCATTATTCATTAAAATCGCCAAAACAATTACTTGAGGCACGGTGACCAATGGCAAAAAGAATGCTATTTTCCACGATCGAGTCGCTTCTTTTATGACCATAATTTCTGTGTAATCCGTTGCAACACCGGCCATTAAAAAAGCAAAACTATTACCTGGCGCATTGGCTCTGGTTAATAAGTCAGCGGCTATTGGCGCAGACCCCTCTGAACAAACCTCAATGATTGTTGCCGCCAATATCGTCAATCCAAGTCCTATAAGGGTTGGGCCAAAAAATGTTGTTAAATGCTGCTCTGACATAAAAGCGCGAATTAACGCCGTCAACAATAAGCCAAAAAATATCCAGCGCAAAATCATACCTGATTCTTTGACGCCATTAATCATCATATCCCAAAAAAACTTGGGTGAAAAATCGACTTTCGACAAGCCTTTTTTAGCCTCTGACCAGAAATGAAAATCGGGTGGCAATTCTAAAGCGGCTGGATTAGCGGGTAGCACCTTACGCTGAACCAGCCAATCAAAGACAAGACCACTGACAGCTGCAATCAATATCGATAACGCAATAAACGCCAAAGTCCAAAACCAACCGATCAAAGCAATCAATATGAAAGTGAGTGAAAACGAATTCCATGGGCTAGCAATTAAAAAGGCCATCATTTGGCCGAGACTAGCGCCACGCTCATAAAGTTTCGCACCCACCATCAAAATTCCATGGCTGCATAAATCCAATAAAACACCGGCAGCCGTTGCCCTTAGAATACCCTTTACACCTTTTTGGCTCCCCAGGATAGACATCACAAACTCTCTGGGAATTTTTGACAAAAGCGCCACCATCAAAAGGCCAATAGCCAACCCCCACCACACGGCATTCATTAACTCAAATACCGAGGACGCTAATACTTGATACCAATTAAAAAAACTTGTTGATTGAGGGAACCACCAAAAATGAAGGTATAAAAAAGCAAGAATAACCAAGGAACCCCATAGCAAAAAATCAAACTGATTTTTATGGTGACAAGAGTCATTTTTTGCCTGCTTTGAACAGCAGTCATTAGCCATTTAACCACCTAATTGATTGAATGTATATAGAGAATAACATTTAGACGGTTTTAAGCAAATCAAGGTCTAATCAAAAATTTAATCAGTGCTATCTATTCGATAGCGCAAGTTTTACATCATTCAGATGCCGAGAGGAATTAGGCATTAACCAAGGAGCTAATAGAGTAATTATAAAAATGGACATGACTCCACTAATCAATAAAGAAAATCCCACCAATTTCAATCCACCCGGGACTCGTGCCTGCAATATGAGAATTAATGAACTCATCTGCTATTCGAAAGCGATTATTATCATCAAAATAGGCACTGCCCATATCATCAATACGGACTTGAGTCGCTATAAAGGTTAACACCACTAAGGATAAGCCAGTTCCGACTAGCCATGGTGCCCTGTTAGCCATAATAGGTTTGAGCAATTGCAGTAGCCACCGACTGATTCGATCTGGCCTTTGTTGCTTCTGGTTTTTGGAAGCTTTGGAACTTTGTAGAGATAGCCATGCGGGAATTAACAAAAGAGAAATGATCATCGCCACGAACATACCAAAGGACATGGCAATACCAAAGTTTTTTAAACTAGTAATGCTGGTCACGGTGGATACCGTGAAAGTCACACAGGTCGTTATGGTGGTTAAGATGACCGGTGACATCATCAATCGTAAGGTATTTGAAACGACAGCGGTTTGGTCTGGCTGAAGCTTTTTCTGTCGATAATATTCGGCCATCATATGAATTGCATCAGAAGAGCATATGGTGATCAAAAACACAGGTAATACGGAGGTTATTAAATCAAGAGGAATACCCACGATAGCCATCATACCCAATGTCCAGATGGAACACATGATTACATTCACCAGAGGGATCAATACACCAAGAATTGTGCGAAAAAATATCGCTAGCGTTGCGCCAACCAAAATAACCACAATGGGAAATAAGGTTCCCATATCGGCATCAATCATTTGCTTTTGTTCTGCAAAAAATACCGGAACACCACCCACATATACTTCATCTCGCCACTGAGGGTGGCTTTTTTGATAATCTTCAATAATGCGATTAACCTCATGATAAGCTCGCACTTGACCCTCAGCATCATCAGATAAAATGCTCACCTCAATGGCGATTAATGCCGTCTTTTGATCGGGACTTAATATACTACTGGTCGTTAGCTCGTTATCCGTTACAGCCATGTTGACACGATCTATATTGGGGGTTTGGGAATTGACCGTCACCATGGCGCGAAGTGTTCCATCAGGCTCTAGAAATATATTTTCTGAACCGGCTAGACTACTGACGTCAATAATGGGGTTTATTCTCTCAGATAATGATTTCAAAAACTTTCTATCTGAATGGCTTACAGGAAAATTCTCTGCCAACCGAGCTACTTCCTTTATAACTTTAGCATCCTTGCGCTGAACTCCCGACTGTAAAATTTTATTGATTCTTTCATTAAACTCGGGGTATTGATATTTTTTGTTAAAATCCTCTAACCTTTTAATATCATTTTCTTCGACTAGATTTATCGTTTTGAATTTGTGAGTCAAATCAAATATTGATCTCAAGCTATCTTTATTAATAATCGAATTGGATTGGTAAATGGCAACCAATATAGCATCATGGGTTCCGGTAAAATCATTTCTCATGGAAAATAAAGCGCTTCTTGAAGGATGATCTTTGGGCAACAAGTAGGGATTACTATCCTCTGATAAAAAACCAATAAAATAGGAAAAGCATACTGTGATTAGAAAAAGGAATAACAATATAAACTTGGGAAATCGCTCCACAAACCTTAAGTAACAATTCATCGTTTACTTCTCAGTCAACTTAGGATTAACATCCAAGTAATTTATTTTTTTCGATAATCCCCGATAGCTTAATTTATCCTCATCCACTGGAATATTATAAATAATTTTGGTGTAGTCAATTTCAGACTCTTTACCCGTTTCCATATTATTGGCAAGGAACTTTGTCACTGTCCAAATATCTTGAATTTTTTCAACGGAAACCGACTCCATTGTTTTAAACAGAAGACCTTTTTCATCAAAATAGTGTTGCTGCAAAGCCAAATTGCGCTCTTTATCAACCCAAACTCTTACTTTATGATAACCTGTTTTATTGATCACATCCTGGCTTACCGGAATTCGCTCTATCAACCATGCCTCCCTTCCCATGATCTTATCTTCACCAATCAAGGTGTTTTTATAGTCTCTAACTCTAGGTTTATCTAGGTCATAATAGTTAAATACTGACCCCATGAAAGAGCCACTTTTATCATTAGAACCAATACGGCGAACTTTTCTAAAAGCCGGAAAATAAATCCATTGATTATCATTTTTATTTAAATGCTCTTTGGTACTAGCCGTCAAAAAGGAAACGCCACGCACATCTGACGGGCTATGAAAATAAATCACCTGTCGCTCTTCTTCATCACTGATGTCTTTTTGCAGCATATAAAACTCTCTTTCTCGAACCGTATTATTATCTTTTATACGAAGAAAGGCCGTGGCGCTATACGAGCTGCCATCATCAAAATCACGAACTTTCTCTAGAATACGATCGGCTGAAGGCTGTTGTGCCTGAGCAAAGGATGCCATCAATAACAAATAAATTACTATAGGTTTCATCATTCGTACCCCAATGTTAAAAAGTGTAGGTCAGCGCAATCCATAGACGGTCTCGATCTTTAAATTGCCCTAAAAAATTTTCGTTATCACCAGATAAAATATCGATATGAGTACGCCACTCCCAATGTCGATTGGGGCTATAGGCCAGCTTCATCTGATACAATTGGCCGCCCCCGTTATAGTCAGCGTGTGTTACAGAAAAACGAAGATTAAGCGTATCTGACAGTAGGCGTCCATCGGCTGATAGGGTATACATTGGCTCATTCTCATTAGCAATGAGCATCGAGGACCAATCCATAATTTGGCTATCTGTGACTTGCATGGTGATCAACCAATTTTGATAAAGATAATCTACTCCCAACATCCACTGATCAACATCCCTCTTGATGAAACCGCCACTGACCGTATTAAAACCTCTGTTCGTAGTGTGAGCGAGTTCGGCTCGAACAACAACATCGCCAATTGGACGAGATAGACTACCACCCCATAAAGTTTCACGTCGATACGTTAACTCTGGTGTTGCATCTTGAAAAGTAATTACAGGGTTATCGTGATATCCACGAAATGCATACACTGCCATATCTGTGTCTAACCAAAATGTTTGAGCGCGAAAGCCATACTCTGGATCTTTAGGGAGGACGTCTCTTTCTATACCTTCCGGTTGAAGAGCAAACTCACTGCCTATGGGAGGCAATTGGTTGGGTTTTGTGGAGAGAATAGCTAAGCCTTGAAGACTCCACTGCCCCATGGATGCTTCTAAGCGAAGCATGGGTAGGCTAATGCGGTATTCATCGATATCAAACAATACAAAATTTTTTAGATCGAGAGGATTAACAATATCGACAATCCGTAAATCATCGGCCTGCCCCCAAACGACTTTTTGGTAACCGAGAAAAACATCCAAGTACTGCCCCCGAATGCCAAGATAAGCTTCTTCTACCCAAAAGCGCGTTCTATATTCACGGTCAGCTGCATCACTGTACTGTGATCTCCAATCGTAAACTGCATCGTACTCCCAGTAACCATCAAACTTCATTGACCACAAGGATTGATCGTAATCCAGCACTAAACCCAGGCGGTTTGTCTGTGTACTTAGTTGAGCAGAATCCAAGCCAAATCCCGCTCCACTCGATATAGAGACCTCATGATACACATTAGCACTCGCCGTTATCGATATGAGCAATAACAGAGTACTTAGATACCGCAACTGTAGCCTCCATCAATCACAATGCTTTGCGCTGTAATCATACTGGCAGCTGGCGACGTTAAAAATAAAATGCTCTCAGAGACTTGTTTTGGCGTCACTAACTGTCTTAATGGGATGCGTTTTTTAATCGTACGAATGATTTTTTCTATTGGAACCCCCAAGGCATCGGCTTGAGGTTTTAGCTCTTCATAGAGCATAGGCGTATCGACCCAGCAAGGCAATACAGCATTGACCGTAATCTTTCTAGGTGCCCAATCCAGCGCTAATGATTTGGTTAATCCCAATAAGGCGTGTTTAGAGCTGACATAAGCCGAATTATTGGCTTTTCCTACTCGCCCTAATATCGATGAAACAATGACTACCCGCCCATCTTCATGGATCAATTCAGAAATGGAGCTAAACAAACGTTGTACAGATAGAAAATTTATTGAAATAATTTGATCCCATAACTGATCATCCGTTATGGAATTTTCATAAGCAATGCCATGACTAATAATGACGTGATCCAATGAAGAGTGATTCATCAAATCAACAATGGATTGACTTTTTGTGAAATCAATTTCTATTGTGGTTAAACGCATTTTTTGATCGGGTGCCAAATTTTCTTTTAATGCTTGCAAAGCTTGAGCATTTCGATCAGCCGCAATAATATGATAGCCAGTACGCTCTAGGTAACTCGTGACTGTTGCAGCACCAATGCCACTGGCAGCGCCGGTAATTAATACATTTTTATTGCTCATCACCTTACCTCAGGTCAAGGTCATGCCGCCATTCACTGGCAACACAATTCCCGTGATAAAATGGTTTTCTGGTTTGGCCAAAAATAAAACGGCTGCCGCAACATCTTCAGGACGCCCCAATGACTTTGATAGCAAGCGTTTTTTTATCTCTGACTCATGGCTCTCAATCAAATGATTAGCCATATCGGTTTGAATCACACCGGGCGCAACCGCATTCACTCGAATGCCTCTACTAGCCACCTCAACGGCCAAGGCACGAGTTAAGGATTCCACCGCCCCCTTTGAAGCTGCATAGTGACACTGCCCCCTATTGGGTTGAGTGGCAGAAATCGATGAGATATTAATAATGACCCCAGATCGAGCTGGCATCATCAATGCGAGTGCATTTTGACAACACAATAAAGTACCAATAATATTGGTTTGTAGAACCTCGTTAATATCGGATAAGTCAGTCGTTACTAGTAGGCCATCATGGGTGACGCCAGCATTATTAACCAAGACGTCCAAACGTCCAAAGTGGCTGTCAACCTCTGAAAAAAATGCTTCCACCTGATCTTGTAAACGTATATCACATGATTGATGAACAGTATCAGAGCCTATTTTTTTAAGATCGCTGATTAGCTCATCCACCAACGATGAATGACGACGGTAGCAAAAGGCAATATCATAACCGGATTTTGCGAAATCTAAAGCAATAGCTCGACCAATACCACGGGTGGCACCAGTAATTAAAGCAACGGGATTACTCATTTCACATCGACTCCGAACATTTGTTCTCGGCTAAAACTAAACCGTGTTTTTTTGCATAGCTCATCATAGTTTTCACTTGCTCTTTAGTAATATGGCCGTAAGAATAATGGCCCTGATAATTTTCTAAACCGAGCACAATGGTCTCCGCCATACAGGCATACACCTGTCCTTCTTTTAAATAGGCTCTTGCCCTTGGATCCAAGCTTTCACCCTGTGGCGTTTTCACGATCCCACCGCGTAAGCAATGGATATCTGGCCGGCTCTCTAACAAGCTATCTGAGATATTGTGAGGCACTGCAATATCACAAATCAAAACATCCTGTTTTAGATGTTTTGATTGAATGAAGGATTCAGAGGCATTCGCACAAGAAATTAGTAGATCCGCCGTAATTAATTCCTGGGGATCATCTGTCACTTTAATGAGGTGCTCTCTTTGAGCATTGCGATCAAACCACTCATAGATCTTCTGACCAGCCTGGGGATTTTGATAAAATGACTCTCTTAGCCACTGATTATCTCGAGCAAACGGCCATAATTGCGCCGCCATACCCGTCGGTATTTTTTGGGTCACTAAGTTCATTAGTACCTCTTGGTAGACTTGATACGCGGTTTTAATGACTCGTTTAATAGACCCTAAACGACCACTGCCTAATAACACAAGTGACTGACAATGATCGGCGATTAATGAGCTGCAGACTGAGCCGATATTGCCTGCTGCACCAATAACAGCTACCTGACCAATAGTGCATTCATTATTTTCTACAACCGCTAATGTCGCATCTATTGCCATAGCTACAGTTAAGGCATTGCCGGTCGTCAAATGAATTCCAGGCGTATTGACCGCTTTTCCATTATTGGTGATGACGGATGTAAACATACCCAAGCCAGCAATGTGACAACCATCATCACGTGCAACGGCAAGACGCTCATCAATCGCCGATCGCAGCTCTTGTAAATCATTATTTTCTAAACAGTCGCTGATTTGTTGAGACGTTGCATTGATTGGGTAAAGGGTAAAATCAACGGTTTTACCGGATAAAGAACGAATACGCACAGGAGCAAAGGGCGCAACACGACGATCAAATGACAAACGATCTAATAACACTTGGGTTTGCTGAGCATTAAAAGAATTGAGAGAAGGGTCGACCTCTTTGATCCATTCACTGGCAATAAGATGATTAATAAATGCGACTTGATAATCGGCTTTACCTTCTAGCGTTGTTATCCCTAAGTTTTGGTAGTATGGCCTATAATCTTTTGGTGTTAAATAAAAATCATCTAAGCCGCTCACCAAATACGATAAGATATAACCGGTATCTTGATACCTCAGCGCCAAGCAAATCGCTTCTAATGATTGATATAGGTGCTCAATATTGTCATTATTGATGAAGACGCTCGGTTCAATTCGAACCACATTGCCCTGACTGGCCGGAGGTGCAACACGAATATTATTTTTAGCCAGTAAGTGCCCTGCAACCAAGTAACCAATCGCGCCTTGATAAGCCGTGGTCTTAATTAACAAGGATGGCGACGCAGTGAAATCCGTAAATTCAATGCCAAATAATAAACCCTTACCCCGCACCTCCTTGATAATATCAGGATACCGGAGTTGAAGCTTATCAAGGGCTTTTTTAAGTTGTTCGCCTCGCTCGCGAATCACATACAAATAATAAGATTGATCATCTACCAAGAACTCGATAAAGCGCTTTGCAATACGTGCAGACCAATCATCCTCTCCAAAGGTCGAACTTTGTAGCAAATCAAAGCCTGATAAATATTGGCTTTCTCTAATTGCCACCAAACCAATTTTGGCAACACCGCCAGCTAAGCCCTTTGACAGCACCACATAATCTGGCCTCAAACCAATTTGACTACCCGCCAGAAATGAACCACAACGACCACAGCCCGATTGCACTTCGTCGGCAATCATTGGTATTTGATACTGACGAGCTAGTCGGTTTAACTGCTGAGCTTGCTCACTCGATAAGCAATGGACGCCACCCTCACCTTGAACTGGCTCTACCAATAAACCAGCCATCAAAGGGTATGGCTTTAGCTCCAAGCTGATGCGGTTATCTCGAACAACAGGCTCTAATAAGTAATCGGTGTAAGCATCGATACTTTCGTATTCAATCGCTGCAATATCAATAAATTGAGCCTGCAAACCTAAACGACGCAATGGCTTTCGATACATTTCCCCATAGGTTAGCTGTATCGAAAGGTTTAATTTTCCATGAAAGCCATTTTTTAATGCTAAAAAAATGGGTGGGTTGTTTAATTTTTTTTGATTGTATTCAACAATCCAAGATATACGTTCAATGTGAGGCATATCCATTAACGGCGGTAATCCTGCTAATACTCCGTCAGTTAGATCCCAATGAGCGTCTTCCATAAAATGGATCTTATCTAGCTGTTGCTGGCACCGTTGGGCAAGAGCATCTAGCTTATAACCTCGACTCATTTCTGCATGCTTTAATGCGACCTCGACCGACTCGGCACCGGTGGACGAAAAAGCACACATGAAGGGTTCATTCCAACCCGTCTCTTGTTGTAAAAGAGGGTTGATAAAGGCTGCCAAATCAGCCGCGCCAGTGCGTATTGAAAATTGATTGTGAAATGCCGTACCTTGATCAATTTGTTCTTGTAATACTCGAATCATTTCAGGGTGATTATGACCAAGAATGGTTGCACCATAACCACCTAATAAATCTAAAATAGCCTGTTCATTGCCATTTTCATCGTAACAATATAAATACTGCCCCTTGGCACGATGAAAACAATAATCGAGACCGACACTATGCAAAGCGGCGGCTAAAGAAGGCTTGCAATACGATTGATAACTACTCATCCCCGGCCACCAAATTCCATTTTTGCCTGGATATAAACCTCAGAAGAACTCGGACTAAACAATTCAATCTGATGCTGATTATTAACTTTATTTTGGAAATGATGAGAAAGCCAAGCAATGCTTGATAATATTCCTCCCCATCTTGGTTCTTCCTTTAAATACAAATACTTGTCATTTAATACCTGAAAAATTGACTGAGTTTTATTAACTGAACATGATGGAGGATGAGAACAGGACAAATTCACTTGATTTAACTGAGCTATTGAGATAGCTTTAGTCACACTCGCTCTTTGTAAAATCAGTGCAACAGCACCAGCAAACCCTGCCTGCTCATTTTCTTTTGAGAAGGGCTTTTCTAAATAATCACAAGAACTACCTGCACTTACCACTAAAGCCGTATCAATATAACCATGTTGCAAATTAAACATTGCTTCCTTTAAAGCAGAGATCGCACCAACTTCGTCTCGAACAAAGGCACAACAATCACCACGAAGATTAAAAAAAATGCTAATCATGCCCAGTAAATTATTACCAAGCCCTTTAATTGCTAAGAACGGGCTTACACTACGACTTTGCCATAGATGCTTTAACAAGCTTTCATTTTTTTGCTTTTCTCGCCATTGATTGATGGCATCATGATAATCATCAATATCACTGTGTTGGTGTCCAGCCTGATTGACATACAAACCAAATCGATCACCAAGATTATTCGTATCAATCTTTGCCATTGAAAATGCACGTTCACAAGCAGAAATTGCTTCAGCACCTGAACGGCAAGAAAAACGCTCAAATTTTCTGGACAATGGCTTTGCTAGCTCAGCCATTGACTTCAAATATGCATAATTTGCATTCAACATTTCTGGTGGTGCGACTATAGCGTAGCCTGTCAATAGGGCAGAAGTCATCAGTACCTCCCGAAAACCAGTGAGGCATTAATACCGCCAAAACCAAATGAATTACTTAAGGCATAACGAATAGCACAGGCTCGAGTGCCATCAGACACATAATCCAAGTCACACTCAGGGTCCCTTTTTTTAAGATTAATTGTTGGCGGTAGTTGACCATGATAAATTCCCATAATAGTTGCAATCGCTTCGGGGATAGCAGCGGCTGAAATCCAATGTCCAATCATCGATTTGGTGGACGACACAGGAGGACATGAAGCTGTTTTTCCAGAACCAAATATTTCTTTAATAACCCGCGTTTCAACTTTATCGTTTAATGGTGTTGAAGTACCATGAGCATTAATATAATCAATATCCTCAGGCGATATACCAGCGTCACTTAATGCTGATAAAATAGCAGCACAAGCTCCCTTACCTTTTGGGTGTGGAGCCGTTACTTTATAAGCGTCCATAGAGCTACCATAACCCAGGATCTCAGCGTAAATAACAGCACCACGCTGCTTAGCTGACTCAAGGCTCTCCAACATCATAAACGCACCACCCTCACCTGCCACCAAACCAGAACGATCTTTATCGAACGGGCAACAGAGCCGTTCATTTCTCGAAGAATCAGTCGCTGTTGCACCTAATAAATATAAGCCAGACATAACCCGTAGATTTGTTACTGAGTCCGCACCGCCTGCCAACATGGCGCATACCTCTCCTCTACGTATTGCTCTAAAAGCATACCCGATGGCTTGCGCCGCACCTGAGCAAGCACCATTAATATTTAACACGGGGCCAGACAACGCATATCGATTTGCAATGGCCGCCACCATGCTGTCATTGGTGGTAGTAACACCACTGCACCTATTGGGAATATAGTGCTTCAGCACTGTGGGATATTCTCCCATATGAATAGTGATTAACTCAGGCTCTGTGATCTCAGGAACACCACTACAAGCTGCAACACCAATACTCGATAAACGATTGATGCCTGCATCTTTAATTGCTAACTGAGCAGCAATATAACCGTAGTAACCACGTCGCTCTAATATAGGTGCTCCCACTAAATCTTCAGAGAATGTCTTCTGAAAATTATCAAAGTTCACAGTAGATGCATATTTTACTGGAAAGTTTTTTACGCCCCGAGGCTGCCATGCTTTAATCGCACTCATTCCAGATGAAATATTCTCCCAAAATTTTTCCTTGGAATAACACAGTTGATCACCAAAGGCATTCACCAACCCCATACCGGTTACCACAACTCGCTTACTCATAGCGGCACCACCAAGAAGCAACACCACTGCCCATGAAAACCCTGCACAATTATCATTATGGCGTCTATAGACTGGCAAGCAATGCCATGTTTTTTTCTGTAGGATTGGTCATCTAATTGATCACAGGCCAGCTGTAAAGCATGCAATGGACCCGCCGCACCGGTATAACCTAAAAGCTGATCAAGACAGCAAATTGAAGCATTAGGCATAAACTCCTGTAATTGAGATAATTGTTCTTGAGATAAACTCTGCTTACCCGTGTAAATAATTTGCTGAGCACCAATACCTTGATTCAAAAAAGTGACTATTTCCTTTGGAAACTGCTCGCTCAAGCCAAAGCTTCGCTTGACTTTAAGTAAACTGGCGTGTGCACCCTGACGCTCACTAGATAATACTAAACCACCAGATGATTCTGTAGGAAAAGCTCCATGATTCAGCGGTTCATTAAAATACTCTCTATGAGAGAGAAAATACCATGGAGTGATCTTATGACTTCCAGCAACGACTAATGCCTGTTGGCAATAAGACTCCTCAATAGCAAAGAATGCTTCAGTGATAGCTTGACCACCAGCATCAGAGAAAGGTGAGAATACTGCATTCATACCAGTGATATGTGTAAGATGAGCAATATGACTTGCCGTAGTACTATTTAGCAAAGTTAATCCAGATAATGGTTTTGTATTGGCTAACAACTCTGCTGCATAATCATTAAACTTAGTAGAACTTTGTAGAGGTATAGGCTCATCATCATCTTCGCAATCAATAGTACCCAAACCTAGAAACAAACCAGTTTTTGATTTATCAATTTTTTCCGATACATTACTTGCATATAAATCCCAGGATTTTACACCCGCTTTAATCACCCAGCGCGCTTGACGTTCAGATGTTTTTCGAACCGTCCTGCCAACCTCTAGTGACTTCAAATTAGTATTAGCCAAGAACGCACCTTTAGTTACTAAGCCTAGTGAACGTTCAATATCAATGTTTGTTGGTATTACTCCTTTTCCAGACAATAATTTTTTAGTACTACTCATTCCTGGCAAGTATTGTTTACCACTGTGTATATAGACTGTCTTCATTTATGATTGCACATATTTTGAAAAAATAAGACAGGCATTCTCACCACCAAAGCCAAATGAATTACTTAAAATATTGTTAATTGGCTGTGAATGAGCATTTTTAACAATGGGCAAATTCACTTCACCTTCACCAGGCTCTTCATAATTAAGCGTTGGGAGTACCAACTGATTTCGGAGTGTTTCGATTGATAAGATCGCCTCAACCACTCCGCTTACCCCAAGCGAATGACCCAAAGCTGATTTAGTTGAAGTGACTGAAAAATTGCTAGGGAATACATCATCACGAGTAAACAAGTTATGTATTGCCAAACCTTCACACAGATCATTATTGGGAGTCGATGTACCATGCGCATTAATATGCTCAATATCATTACAAGACAACTTTGCAGAATCTATAGCGAACTGCATAGATCGACTATAATCTTCTCCACTAGGGCGAGTAGTGGTAACCTTGTAAGCTTCACTTTGTCGACTGGAGCCAACTAATAATGCCAATATCTTAGCTCGTCGATTTAGCGCATGACTGAAGCTCTCCAAAACCAAAAATGCGGATCCATCTGCTAATACACAACCCGAGCGCAACTTATCAAATGGCCGACTATAGGATTCTGGATTGGCTAAATAATCCGTCGCTAACGCACCTAATTTAGCGAATGATAATTGCATAATGGGATGAGTTGCCTGCTCTGTAGCACCACAAATAGCCACATCCAATTCACCCGAAATAATGCGGCGCTGACCACTAATGATCGCAGAAACACCAGACACACACGCATCACTAAAGGTCATGGCTAAACCTTCAATCCCAGCCGTTTTGGCAATTAAATGGGCCGCTTGATCTTGACGCAATTGTTTTATCTCATCAAAACTAATACCCTCAGAAAATACCGAGATATCAGGTAAATTTTTATTACAACCAACGAGCAAACCACATCGAGATCCTAGCGAATGTGGCTCAATATTAGATGAGCGAATACTTGACATAGCAGCGGCCGTACCTAATTGTGCCAGATCGGAAGAGCACACGTCTGAACTCCAGTCACGA
>CAXQRU010000008.1:0-25319 GCA_964226685.1 Polaribacter sp.
ACCGAATATTTTGGGTCATACATATGTGTTGGCTCCGAAGTAACGCCATTGACTTCAATTACTTTAAAAATACCTTGCGAAAAAGCTTCTATGCTTTCCGCCCGGACATCATAGCGTCCGAAATAAAAACCCGATAATGACTGACTTAATTCCTCAACTGCACGCTCAACCGCACTAGAAACATAATCACGACCATCTAAAAATAGTGAACCTCTACAATGACTACCTAACTCCACAACAGCCACCTCTTCTCCTTGCCTAGGCACAGCAAGCAATGTTGAAGGATGTAGATTTTTCAACAAATAGGAAGACATAAAGTGTAAGCGAGCATGATTTAATATGAGATTTTCAACAGTTGCCTTACCATCGCCAATCACATGAGGGAAACATTTGTGAGTTACGGAGAATAATTCACCCGTACTTTGGTTTGGCAGACGGGCATAAAACAATCCAAACTCAACACCCTTTATATAAGGCTGCATCACAGAGTCATGGCGAGCCGTCTTGAGATAATTCACACCTTGCTCTCGGGTTCTGACGATTTTAACATCAATCCCTCGCTGTCCATAATCAGGTTTCAAAATGATAGGTAATCCATGCTGCTCAATGAAATCATCAAGTAAAGATAACTGTTCAACAAAGCTCAAATTTTGTGAAACCAGATGTGTATATGCCGTATGCTCTGGATGAGACGCTTGAAGTTTAGCGAGCAAATCACTTTTTTTCTCACCAATCACACCACTGCCTGGCATTGCAGGATTCACAGAAGTAAACACCAAGCCTCGATAGCGAATCGTTAACCAGAGCACATAAAAAACTACGGGAAAATATAAGACCCACATGGGCCAAAACTCCCAACGGAAAGCCCGCTTTAGTCGAGCAAGCGCCAAGCGACGACGTCGAAATGTCATCATTTAGCTACTCGCTTTAGCAGAGTTTTCATATACTAGAGTTGAAGGTGCAACACCAAAATCACTATTTACACACTGTCCACCCAGTTTTAAGATCGTGGCTATTAGGGCATAGTGATGAACTGTGTGTCCCTGTAAAAAGAGCAGCTCTCTCGACAAAGAAGACACAGTCTGCTCACCTTCTGGCAAAGAAACATCCTGACACATAATCACCTGTAGACTTTCATCATCTCGCTCCATCAACAGGGCAAGGGACTTCTGTATTCCAGCAATAACCGAAATAGTGTGAGCTTTATCACATTCAAGGCGAGGATCCCGATGACGTCGATCATAATTGATCAATTTGCTGGGGAAGTCACGAAGAAAACACAGATAATGATCTAAAATGTGTCGGGTATGCTTGCCAATAGAAGAGTCGAAATAGGGCTTTTCTACTTTGCAATAACACTCAGACGGAAGATCCATCAAAATATCTTTTGCTGTGGTTAGAGAGTTGATATTACTGCTTACTAATTGGGAAATACTCAAAAGAGGCTCCATCGTTAATGTTATCAGTCTCTGGACATGGAGATGGTGTCACAAAGGCATTTGCTTCGTTGTATGACCACGATAGGCTATAATAATTCCGTAACACTGACAATGATAATGTACCTTAGTCCTATCACTTCCAGGTAAATAAAGGCATAATGCGCGCAATATTAACCAGGCAATGATTAAGTTGACGGTTGGGTGTATCGACATTGCTCAATGGCAATTACCGAGACAGCAACATTGCTGACACAAATACGATTTACAATAGCGTAAAACATGAGCCATTTTTTCAAAACATTACTACTTTCAGGACGATATAGCGTATGCCTAAAAAGTTTCTGAAGCGTTTTGCCAGCGGGCATGACGGCCTCAAAGATCATAAAAATCTGCGTTTTTTAGGCAAATTGCTCCATAACCCTAACTTGTTTCACCTCAATAAACACTCAGTTTCAAGGGCCTTTTTGGTCGGCACGTTCTTCGCCTTCATGCCCATATTAGGTCAAATGCCCCTCGCTGCTCTTTTTTCTGTTTGGCTAGGCTGTAATTTGCCTTTAGCTGTCGCACTGGTCTGGATCAGCAACCCCATTACCATACCACCCATTTTTCTGGCAACCTATAAGTTTGGCGCATGGATACTGGATGTCCCTCACACGCCTTTTAACATTGAACTGAGCTGGGAATGGTTTTCAGAAACCATCGCTGGTATTTGGCAGCCTCTGTTTTTAGGATCATTTATTGTCGCTACTATCCTATCGATATCTAGCTACTTTACGATCAGATTACTGTGGCGCTACCATGTCGTTAGTGAGTGGAAAAAACGCCGCTTAAGAAGAGCAAGTAAAAATACCTAAAGGGCTTCTAGCACTATTTGCCTAAGCCCTATTGATTGATTAATGCCTGTAGAGAATTGTAGAAATTATTAGTTTTTCTTTTTATGTTGTTTATGCTGCATCAACCTGCGCTTTTTCGCCAATTGACGTGTAGTTAGCTTATTCTTTTTATCCTTAAATGGATTATCTCCAGTTTTAAACTGGATTTTAATCGGAGTTCCATGCAGCTTCAAAGCTCTTCTAAACGTTTTTTCTAAATAACGCTCATAATGTTTTGGCACATCCTCTGTTTGATTACCATGAATTACAATAATTGGAGGGTTGTGACCACCCGCATGAGCAAAGCGCAATTTTATTCGATGCCCTCTCACCAGTGGCGGTTGATGCTCGGAGACGGCCATTTTCAAAATATTCGTTAAATGATTCGTTGAAAAACGATCAGTGGCGGACTGGTATGCTTTGTGAACCGATTCATACAGATGGCCTACACCCGTCCCATGGAGTGCCGATATAAAATGGACATCTGCAAAGTCTAAGAACTGTAGCCTACGGTCTAACTCGCGTTTCACATTCTGCTTATGCTCATCATCCAAACCATCCCACTTATTAAGAGCTACCACCAATGCTCTTCCAGCATCAATGGCATTGCCCAACAAGTGCAAATCTTGGTCAACTAAACCCTCTGTTGCATCCATCAATAAAATCACAACATTGGCATCATCAATGGCCTGGAGAGTTTTTACAATGGAAAATTTCTCAATAGTCTCTTTAATATTCTTTCTACGCCGAACACCCGCTGTATCAATCAGCGTATATTGTCGATCGTTGCGCTCATAGTGAATATAAATACTATCTCGAGTTGTTCCCGGTTGATCGTATACAACAACTCGCTCTTCACCTAATAACCGATTTACCAGAGTCGACTTACCAACATTAGGCCGGCCAACAACGGCCATTTTAATGCCTTCATGAGTTATTTCAGAGTCTTCAGCCTGCTCGGGAAACGCAGCAACAATGGATTCAGCCAAGGAGCGAACACCTCGACCATGAGATGCCGTTGTAGGCAAAATCTCTCCAAAGCCCAACTCAAAAAAAGGAGCGATAGCCACCTCATGTTGCTGCCCATCAATTTTATTAGCAACAATTAAAATAGGCTTTTGCAGCGTTCTAAGTTGTTTTGCAATGGCCTGATCAATCACAGTCAGGCCATCTTTACAATCCACCACAAATACGATGACATCCGCTTCTTTAGTGGCCAACCAGGACTGATCCGCCATTGCCGAATCGATACCTTGCTCGTCGATGGTTAAGCCTCCGGTATCAATGACCATAAATCGCCGATCTAACCATTGGGCATCACCATATTGGCGGTCACGGGTTAACCCTGAAAAATTAGCTACCAGTGCATTTCTACTGCGAGTTAATTGATTAAAAATAGTGGATTTCCCCACATTTGGCCGACCCACAAGGGCCACAACTGGTAACATAATTTTATCCGAGTAAAAAAAGCATCAAGGCGGTAATAACTTGACAAAGATGGCCGCCAACTTTCCATCATTGCCCAATACATAAAGAGTCTTATCTTCAGAAATCATTTTTGAACGTACACCGTCGCTGTCAATACGAGCCTGAGATAAGATGATACCCGCTTCAGGATCAATGATATAAACGTATCCTTGATAGTCAGCTACGACTAGAAAGCCAGCAAAGTTTTGTGGTGGAGACAACTGCCTCAACATCAGTTGTTTATTGATCCAGAGACGTTTTCCTGTTCTAGCCTCATAGGCATAAATAGAACCGTCATCACCACTAACGAATAAGCGATCACCAATCAATGCTGGCTCGTGATAACTTGAGTTAGGGTCAAGCCAAACTATTTGTCCATTTCGAACATTCATCGAAACTACATTGCCTTGGTAACTGCTAGCAAACACCCTATCGCCAGCTAAAACAGGGCTGCCATCAATATCAATCAATCGCTCAAGCTCAGTGGTACCCTTGCCTCTTGCAATTCGTTGGTCCCAAAACAAACCTCCGTCCAAACTACTGAGCGCAATTACCTTACCATTACTAAACCCTGCGACAACCGCTTCATCGGTTAATACGGGAGTAGCGGTTCCTCTCAATGTCAAAGCAGGTAAGCTCTCGGCGTAAAACCATAATTGCTCACCCGTATCCGCATCAAAGCCATATACTTTGCCATCAATCGTTTGAGCCACAACCACGACACCATTACTTTGAGGGGCCGCCAAAATTTCACTCGTAACCTGAGCTCGCCATTGTTCTTCTCCGGTTAAACGGCTAAGAGCAACCAAATGACCAGAGGGCGTGCCAACAAAAACAGATTCATCACTGACACCAACACCGCCAGTAATTGCCTGTTTGATAGAGGCCTTCCAAATCCGCTCTCCTGTCAACTTATCGAACGCAAATACCTTGCCTTCTCTGTCAGCAGCATAAATGCCATCCCTAAAAATTGCTGGTGTTAACTTTTGATAATCAGCACCTAAACCATCACCGACTTGCTGACGCCACAATACCTCCACTCGGACTTTGTCGCGAATGGAGGGAACAGGATTAGGCTTAACAGAATTGCCAGAGCCTGCGCAGCCAGCTAAGACTAAAGCCAAACACAGTATCACTGATCTCAAGATTGTTCGCCCTTGTCTAAATCAGACAGCTTCAATTGGATCACGTCTCTTCGCTGAGAATCATCCAGCTCAATGGCCTTTTCATAAGCTGCGCGAGCTTCTTGTGGATTATTCTTACCAGCGTGCGCATCCCCTTTCACCTCAGCAAAAAGGCTATCAAAACTACTGCTTTGTGTCTCTGAAACGACACCAATGGCGGCGTCAAAGTTTTTTTGAGCCAAATAGACATTGGCTAAACGGTAACGGGCCAAATACTCATAAGCCTGATCATCGGCATTGTCGACAACCCACTTCAATGAACCTTCGGCCTTGTCGAGCTGCTTCGCATCAACAAACAACTTAGCTTGATACAACTTAGCTAAGACTAGGTACTGTGACTCCTCGTCTTGCGCCATAATATCACTTACCAACTGTGAGGCACCGTTGAGCTCTTCTTCTGTCAAACCTTTGTCAGCCGCGGGAGCAATTGCCAGCAGTTGTTCAAAGCGTTCCGAGTTGGCTTGGGCCTTGATACGTTGACTGTTGTACCAAGCCTGCCAACCAAAATAGGCTGCCAACACAACGAGCACACCAACAATTAACTTTTTGCCGTTTTCTTTCCACCAGCGTTTGAGGTTTTCAATTTGTTCTTCTTCGGTTTGATAGACTGACACTAGCTTTCTCCATGGTTGAGTTGCCACTGCTGTTCAATTGCTGCAATGGCTTGATCTAATGAAAGGGTTTGTTGTTCTTGGCCTGTGCGCAGACACTTAATTGTCGCTTGCTGATTGGCCATTTCATTTTCACCAATAAGCACGGCAATTTCCGCCATACTTTTATCGGCTTTTTTCATTTGGCTTTTAAAATTACCACCAGCACAATGGCTAATGACACTAGCACCAGGAAGTTGATCTCTAATTTTTTCTGCCACTAATAGGGAATAGTGAGACACATCCCCCACTGACGTAACATAAACAAATGGACTTGGCTGCTCACTTACCTGAGTTTTAGCCACTAGAAGCATTAAGCGATCCAAACCAATGGCACAGCCCATAGCGGGCGTTTCTTTACCACCAAGGTACTCAACCAACTTGTCGTAACGTCCACCGGCACAAACAGTACCTTGAGCACCCAACTCTGATGTAACCCACTCGAAGACGGTATCGTTGTAATAATCCAAGCCTCTAACCAATTTCGGATTTTCACGATATGCAATCCCCAAATGGTCTAGCTGTAACTTCAGCCCCATATAGAGTTGCTGGCTTTCTTGACTTAAATAATGAGACAGCTCAGGGGCATCAGCCAGCAATGCTTGCGTTGTGGACACTTTCGAATCAAGAATCCTCATGGGATTCGTATTTAGTCGCCGCTGACTGTCTTCATCTAAATCTTGTTCATGCTGTTTTAGGAAAGCAACCAAATCGTCTTTGAAGCGTTGACGATCCTCTTTGGCTCCAATCGAATTGATCTCAAGGGTCAAATAATCTGATATTCCAAGCTCTCGCCAAAGCCTCTGGGTCAAAGCCATTTGCTCGACGTCGACATCGGGCCCTGACAAGCCAAACGCCTCTATGCCAACTTGATAAAACTGACGATAACGACCTTCTTGAGGCTTTTCATGCCTAAACATGGGGCCTGAGTACCAAAGACGCTGAATTTGATTGTAGAGAAGGCCTCTTTCTATACCCGCTCTAACACAAGATGCCGTGCCCTCTGGCCTTAAACTAATGCTACTGCCATCCAGATCCTCGAAGGTATACATCTCTTTTTCAACGATATCCGTTACATCACCAATAGAGCGTTTGAAAAGCGCTGTAGCCTCAACAATGGGTAACCGAATCTCACTATATGCATATTGATTCAATAAATTGGCAATGACCGACTCTACCCTTTGCCAAACCACCGTCTGAGCAGGAAGAATATCTTTCATACCGGTTAATGCTTGGTATTTGGCCAACGTTGATCTCTCTTTCGAAATTATTGACCGGGCATTATAGAGTAAGCCAAGGGTTGCTTAAAGGCATGGTTTAGCTTTTAACGATGATATTTTCCATTTCTCTAGCTTTAGCAGAGGCTTTTTGACGAATCAAGGCTTCCAGCTCATCAACGAGGTTATCTTTTTTGAGTTTTTGGCTCGGCTGACCATCAATATAAATCAGATTACTTGGCGTGCCACCAGCCAGGCCTATATCTGCCTCTTTGGCCTCACCAGGACCATTGACCACGCACCCAATTACAGCCACATCCATAGGCGTAGTAATATCTTCAAGGCGCGCTTCAAGCTGATTCATGGTATCAATCACATCAAAATTCTGCCGAGAACAACTTGGACAGGCGATAAAATTAATACCCTTTGTTCTTAATTTCAAACTCCTCAACAGATCCCAGGCGACTTTAACTTCTTGCACTGGATCTGCAGCCAATGAAATACGGATGGTATCACCAATACCGTCCATTAAAAGTGCACCCAAGCCAACGGCTGACTTGACTGTACCTGAGCGAAAACCACCGGCTTCAGTAATCCCTAAATGCAACGGCTGCTCAATTTGCGAAGCCAACAAACGATAGGCGGCAACCGCCATAAAGACATCGGAAGCTTTAACGCTGACTTTAAAATCATGAAAATTAAGCTCATCTAAGATGGCGACATGCCTAAGCGCCGATTCCACCAAAGCCTCTGGAGTAGGTTCCCCATATTTCTTTTGGAGATCCTTTTCTAAAGAGCCAGCATTAACGCCTATTCGGATAGGAATATTGTTGTCGCGAGCCTTATCCACCACCGCTCGAATACGCTTTTCCTTACCAATATTACCAGGATTGATTCTCAGACAATCAACACCAAGGTCCGCCACTCTAAGTGCAATTCGATAATCAAAGTGAATGTCCGCAACCAAGGGAATAGTCACTTGTTTACGAATGAGCCCAAAGGCTTCCGCAGCCTCCATTGATGGTACAGAAACGCGAACAATATCTGCTCCCGCCTCTTGTAATTGGACAATCTGGCCGACCGTAGCTTGCACATCAGTCGTCTCAGTATTGGTCATGCTTTGAACGCTAATTGGCGAGTCGCCGCCAACAGGCACATCGCCAACGTAGATCTTACGGGAAACACGGCGCTTAATAGGAGAGGAATATTGCATAAAGTCCTAGTTTGAAGATAAAGTCAAATTCAGTACGGTTGAGTTTTTACGTGGAGTTAAGGTCACTGGCTCACCATTTTGCGACAAGGTCACTGCATTGACATTACCAATACGAACGCTAAAAGGGCCATCTCCATCCATATTGAAAGACTCACCTTTTACAAACTCCTTTGCCACAATTTGTTTGCCATTAGAAACAACTTTCAACCAGCAATTATCCTCAAAGGTAAATACATACTGATTAACGGTTTCCTGTGCTTCAGAGGCCACTGCTACTGACTCTTCAGACTCAGCAGCCAGAGGAACCTCATTTTGCTCAAGAACCAAATCAACCTCAGGCTCATCAACAACAACCGCCAATTCTGAATCCTCGACTAACCTCGGCTCGTCAGAGATCTCTGTTGGTGACTCCACCTTTGCATCTACTTGGGCTTGCTCAACACTATCAGCCTCATCAATGACGCCAACTGAAGCATCACTCGCATTGACAGCATCTTGTGAACTTGTTTGAGCCATGTAGTCCTTCCACAGAGGAAGACCAAAAACATAGGCAACAACCAGGGCGATCAACAGCAACAACAAAAGCCAAGGTCTTTTTGATGACGTTGGCTCGTCCACAGACTCAAGAGACGCTGCCGTATCATCACTTCGAAAGGCTAAATAGAGATCAATAATTTCTATCTCATCAAGATTAACCAAGCGCGCATAATTTCTTAAGTAACCTTTAAGATAAGTATCTGCCGGAAAAGGCGCATAATTATCCTGCTCTATGGCCTTAATCTTCGTCACCGTCATTTTCAAATCTTGCGCTACAGATTCTACTGAAAGACCGGCTCGATTTCTGGCTTCAGCTAACAGCTCACCCGGCGATTGCATCTCACTCATTATTGGCATCCGACTCTAAGCTTTGTTTATAAAGAAGATATTCTTTAGAGTATGGGTGTAGATTTTTCAAAGCCAAAATATAGCTGGCTTTTTTGTCTTCGTTCCCAAAGAGTCTTTCTAGTCTAATGCCCAACCACAAGCTCTGCGCTGTTCGCTTTTGAACGTTGCGCTCAAAGCGCTTTAGGTAATTGTTAGCTTTTGCATAGTCACCTTGATCAAAGTGAAGTTCAGCCAAGTTAATCAGAGCCAATGGTAAGGTACTATCGATATTTAATGCATGCTCATAAGAAGAACGCGCCTTTTCTGGCTTATCAAGCTTTTGAGCAAGCTGCCCCAAAATTGCTAATGAAAATGCCCTGCGATCATAACTTAAATCCTTAACTACTTTCTCAAATTGCTCATAAGCATCTTGGAAACGAGACTGAGTAAAGAGAAACATTCCGTAGTTATATTGAGCTTGGGTAAAATCAGGTTTTCTTTGTAGGGCCTTTTTGAAACGTTGTTCGGCCAGATCGGCCTCACCATTTAGCTGGAATAACACAGCCATGCCATTGTTAGCCTCGGGGGATTCAGGGGCTATACTAAGGGCCTTTTCGAAATGCCTTCGCGCACCATCTCTATTGTCGAGCTTCATGTATTCAAAACCCGCTCTAAGATGGGCATCTAATGCTTTTTGTTTGTCAGGCGGAACGGTGCTTGCCGTGCCAACCGACTCACAACCAAAAAGAGCCAGAAGTAGTAGCGTACCCAAAATGAGTTTTGCTCGTTGAGCTAACACAATACACCCCTCGATTAATAACTAAAGCGCTTAGTTTTATTGTAGCTTATTACTGAATAATTCGTATTGGCTTTGATTGTAGCAGATCTAGTTGATCTCGGTAACGTTCACTACGCTTTGTACGATCATTAACCATCCCAGCAAGCTGCCCACAGGCGGCATCTATATCATCACCTCTCGTGGTTCTGATTGTAGTGGTATAGCCGGCTTTAATCAAAATATCTTGAAAGCGCTTGAGGGCATTATTACTTACACGCTTATAATTAGACAAGGAAAAAGGGTTAAATGGGATCAGATTGATTTTAACAGGGATATCTTTAAGTAAAACTGCCAACTCGTGAGCATGCTCAGGTCGATCATTGAGCTGATCAATAAGGGTATACTCTATTGTGATTTTACGATGATTATCAGGAAGGCCTTCTATATACCGCTTTGCCGAGTCTAGCAATACAGCAATAGGGTATTTTTTATTCAAAGGCACTAATTGATCTCTCAACGCATCATTGGGAGCATGCAGGGAGATCGCTAGACAAGCATCTGTGTATTGACCAAGGCGGTCTAAGGCTGGAACCACACCTGAAGTACTTAATGTCACCCTACGTTTTGATAAGCCGTAACAATGATCATCCATCATCAAGGTCATAGAATCGACAACATTATCAAAATTTAATAATGGCTCCCCCATTCCCATGAAAACCACATTGGTTATCTTTCGAGGACCCTTTGGCTCTAACTGACCAAATGATTTAGCCGCAAGCCATAGCTGACCGATGATTTCCGCTGAAGACAAATCCCGATTGAAGCCCTGCTTGCCGGTTGCACAAAAACTGCAATCTAAAGAGCAGCCCACCTGGGAAGAAACACACAAAGTGCCACGATCGCCCTCAGGGATGTAAACCGTTTCGACAACATTGCCACCGGAAACACCAATCAAGAATTTGCGAGTACCATCGGCAGAGTCTAGTTGCTGCAATACTTTAGGAGCTTCGATATAGGCCCATTCAGACAAATTTTGTCTCAAAGAGCGACTGATATTGCTCATTTCTTCAAAATTGGAAACACCCATTTGATGGATCCATTTCAATACTTGAGTCGCTCGAAATGGCTTTTCTCCAATGCTTTCAAAGAATTCAACCATTTTCGAAGGTGACAACCCCAAAAGGTTTACCTTCGACTCATCAACAACAATATCAGTCATGACTCACTCTAGCGCTTGCAGATCTCAACTGCATCAAAGAAATAACTCACTTCTCTTTTGGCAGACTCAGCAGAATCAGAGCCATGAACAGCGTTGGCATCAATGGATTGAGCAAAATCAGCACGAATAGTTCCCGCAGCCGCTTCTTGAGGATTGGTCGCTCCCATAAGCTCACGGTTTTTGGAAATAGCATCTTCGCCTTCCAAGACCTGAACCACGACTGGACCAGAGGTCATGAACTCTACTAGCGCACCAAAAAAAGGACGCTCTTTATGCTCCGCATAAAAGCCTTCAGCTTGCTCTTTTGATAATTGCAGCATTTTCATCGCCGCAATGGATAAACCCGCCTGCTCAAATCGAGCAACGATTTCACCAATAACGTTTTTTGCTACTGCATCTGGCTTAATGATTGATAAAGTTTGTTCGATCGCCACAACTACCTCCAAATAAATTACTCAATTAAATCAATGCATTAAGAGAAGAATATAACCTAAACTCTCAATTAATGATGATTTTCCCGAAAAACAGTCGCGCAAAGTGTAAGGATTTCTTTACCTAACAGCAACTTATTTCGTACCCAAAGGCTTAAAATTTGGCCAAAGCCAATCTGACAATAGGCGATCAAAATAACAAACACAAAAAAGTTGATTGTTTCCATAGACATAGAGCAGCTCATCCAAGCTATTGAACCTTTTGGATAAAAAAAAGGAAAATTTAACTGCAATGAGCGACAAATAATGTTATAAACGTTTGAAATTCTACACAGTCAAAAAATCGTTTTCGGGTTGTGTTTGAGCCTCATTCAGATCTGAAGCCAAAGTAAGATACAGTATTCGTTTATGACAACCATCAAAGAAGTAGCTGATTTAGCTGGCGTATCTATTGCGACAGTGTCCAGATTTCTAAACAATCCTGACCTTGTCAGCAATAAAACTCGACAAAAAGTAGAAAAGGTCATCACTCAAACCAAGTTTGTTCCGAGCACATCCGCCAAAAGTCTACGCAGCGGAAAGACCGGTTTAATTATCGTGGTAATTCCAAGGATTGGAGATGCTTTTTATGATGGCATTATTCAAAGCATTAGTAAGCAGGCGAAAACAAAGGGTTATAACATATTAGTTAAAGAGGCTCTATTTAGCTCTTTTGAACTCGATGACTACCTAGCCATGATTAACTCCAAACAAGCCGATGGCATTATTTTGTGCGTGAGCCTCCCGCAAAAGGTTCGTGATGCCATCAAATCCTACCATGGAACACCGATAGTTATGGCTTGTGAAGCCAATGATGACTTCCCTCTTCCTAATGTCAGAATAGATAACTTCCTTGCTGCCAAAGAAGCGACAGACTACTTAATCCAACTCGGCCATCAGCGCATTGCTTATATCAGCGGCTACGACAACTCATCTGCCGATAAGCAAAGAGAAGCGGGATTCTCTCAAGCAATGATGGAGGCTGGACTGTCAGAAAAAAAGTTAATTATTCGAGGGGGCAGCACCCTTGAAGACGCACGAACCGCAACCGAAGAGTTGTTAAAAAGTCCCATAAAGCCTACCGCTAGCTTTTGTGGGAACGATGAAATGGCCATAGGCGTGCTTCATGAGCTCAAAGCGAACAATATACAGGTGCCGGATGATATGTCCGTTATAGGGTTTGACAATATTCGTTATGCAGAGATGACTACACCAACACTCACCACCATTTCTCAGCCCAATAGAGACATTGGCACATTAACCATGGACATTTTATCTGAGATAATTGATGGTTTAGATAAAAGTAATCACACTGAAGTGCTCGCTCACAAATTGATCATACGACAGTCAACAAGCACACCTAGAGTTAGCTAACAAGAAGGGCCTCACCAATTGATGCATTGACCAAATGTAAACGTTACCAATATAATGCGTTTTTTTGTGCCTAACAACTAACTAGGTTATTAAATGATGTACGCCATTGATACCGTAGTAAAAATAACAAATAGCTGGAATCAACAACCTCTGTGGCACAACAACCGACTTTATTGGGTTGATCGCTGTTCAAAGAATCTTTTTTTTCTTGATGAAGAGCAACAGAAAATTTCTCAGATCAAATTAAGTAAAACAGCCGTATGCTTAACACCGTGCCAAAAAAACAGTAATCTATTTATCATCACACTGGTTGATGGTATCGCGCTTTTTAACTTAGAAAACAAAACTATTGACTACCTTGCAAAACCAGAGCCCTTTTTAACCCAAAACCATTTTACGGGAAGCGCTGTCGACAACGACAATCACCTTTGGACGTTCAGTGCCAATCGGGAACCATCAAGATCCTCGGGATATATCTACAAAATGGATGCTTCGCAAAGTATGGAGCGCTTTAGAAATGGCAGTATTTTTGGCTCTAGCTCACCAGTCATATCAAGTGATAATACTTTATATCAAGTCAGCCAACACGATCGGTATATTTACAAGACACCTATTTTGAATAACAGGCTAGGCAATAGAGAGGCATTTTGTAGGATTTCGAAAACGGAAGGCAAGCCTCATGGAATCTGTTTGGATAGCCATAATCATCTATGGGTTTGCCATCTTGGAGTGGGCCTCATCAGCCGCTTCAATCCAGAGGGTGAGCGAGTTGAAAAAATAAAATTTAATGCCAATTTAATCACTCACTGCGCATTTGGTGGAAAACAGTTGGATACACTTTATGTTACGACGGCAAGCCAAGGCCTTACCGGAGATACTTTAAGAAGACAACCCATGGCAGGCTGTCTTCTAAAGATTCATTTTAAGAACATTAAGGGCGTAGAAAGTAGAGTTTTTCTTCCTGCAGAAATGTAAACGATAACACTAACCTAAAGAATCATTGTGAATCCCAATAAGGGTTGAATCTCCCGTCTCTAGAAGCTGCTTGTTTTTTGCTCCGTCATTTCTTTTTTCATCCAAGTCATGCAGGTAACCGGCATCCACATCTCCCGTCACATACTCTCCATTAAAAACTGCACAATCAAAGCCCTGTACCGCCTCATTGCCCTCTCTCGAAGCAGCGATGAGATCTTCCAAGTCCTGATAAACCAACCAATCCGCGCCTATAGCCTCACAAACTTCTTCATCGGTGCGACCATTAGCTATCAATTCCTTAGCTGAAGGCATATCAATGCCATAAACATTTGGAAATTTCACAGCAGGAGCGGCTGAAGCGAAGTACACTTTCTTAGCGCCTGCATCACGCGCCATTTGCACAATTTGCTGGCAGGTAGTGCCTCGGACAATGGAATCGTCAACCAATAAGACATTTTTATCTTTGAACTCTAGGGATATCGCATTAAGCTTTTGACGGACTGATTTTTTTCTTTGTTGCTGCCCAGGCATAATAAATGTCCGCCCAATATAGCGGTTTTTTACTAAGCCCTCTCGAAATTTTACCCCCAAATTATAGGCTAATGCCTGCCCGGCAACCCTGCTGCTATCGGGAATGGGGATAACTACGTCGATATCGTGGTCAGGTCTTTCGCGAAGTATTTTATCCGCCAGTCTCTCGCCTTGTCGCAAGCGCGCTTTATAAACTGAGATACCATCCATAATAGAGTCAGGTCTAGCAAAATAGACATGCTCAAAAATACAGGGGGTACAATTGGCTGAGGGAGCACAGGCCTGCTTAAAAAATTCACCATCCACGGTAATATAAACGGCCTCGCCTGGTTGAACATCGTCGACAAGGGTAAAACCCAATACATCCAGAGCCACACTCTCTGAAGCCACCATGTACTCGACACCTTCAGCACTATCTCTCTTGCCATAGACCAGTGGGCGTATCCCATTTGGATCTCTAAACGCCACAACACCATAATTGGCCAACAAGGAAACGACCGAATATCCACCACTCACTCGGCGATGTAAGCCACTCACGGCCTTAAAAATATCCTCAGCTTGAGGCTTCAACTTACCTAGTTTTTGAAGCTCTTGAGCAAACACATTGAGCAATACTTCTGAATCAGAATCGGTATTCATATGCCTTAAATCAGATCGATAAAGTTCCTCGCGAACCTGATCAGAATTCACAATGTTGCCATTATGAGCAAGGGAAATCCCATAGGGCGAGTTGACATAAAAAGGCTGGGCCAATGCTGGCTCCGAACTTCCTGCTGTGGGGTAACGAATATGACCAATCCCGTAGTGGCCAATCAAACGTTTCATATGACGCGTATGGAACACATCTTTAACTAGGCCATTGCCTTTTTGCTGAGCCACACGCCCCTCGCTACAAGTGGCAATCCCAGCGGCATCTTGACCTCTATGCTGGAGAATTGTCAACGCATCGTACAACTGGGTATTCACATTACGTTTACCCACAATTCCGGCCACACCACACATAAATCTACTCTCTACTGTTGTTCTGATTGCGAGGGAAATACTTGCTCTTTATACACATTGATTGTGGAATCAAGCAAAGAATGAAAAATATCTTCAAAGGTTGAAAAGTACTCAATTAGCCAAGACTGTTGCCACCATTGATCTTCAGCAACATGCGTCCATTTGGGCAAGTAAACGATGGCGGCGATTACAATTAAAGCGCCCCGTAGAAAACCGAAGATAGACCCTAAAAGACGGTCTGTACCCGAAATACCACTAGCTTTAACCAAGCTACAGATCAAGAAACTCAACAAAGAACCAGACAACAAGGTGCCAAAAAATAAAATACTGGATGCTGCAATATGTCTGACTGATGGCGTATCAATGTAGCTCTCTAGAAATTCAGCCATTGGTAATCTGAACTTTATGCTAATAATGAAAGCAGCAACCCACACCAGCAACGACAATGCTTCTTTGACTAAACCACGGAACAAACCAATGATTGATGAAATAGCAATAACGCCGATGATGATCCAATCAACAATAATCAAGAGAAAAACCCATTAGTGAATGTCGCCTATTATAACAAAATTAATCATGGTGAAAACTGTATGAGGAGGCTATTTATTCCCAGCTTTTTGTCCACCTCAAGTTTAAGGGTTTGCGCTGAATTCTTATCAATATTGGGGCCAATAAAAACTCGGTTGACCGTCCCATCTCCTACCTTGGTTGATCGAACAAATGCCCGATAACCCTTATCCATTAATTCTTTTGCATGCGCAACGGCCCTACTTTCTTCTTTAAAGCTTGCCACTTGCAATACCCAGGCCTTAGGAATATTTTCGCTATCTAAGGTTGGCACTTCAGGCGCAGTTTGAACCTGAGGTTGCGGCTCTGGCTTAACAGCAGGCTGAAAACGCTCTTCTTGAGTAACAATGGGTTCGATCACAGGTGTTGGAGGCGGCTCGATCACAACTGGTTCGAAACGGGGCTTCACTGGTATTTGAGAGGTTTGATCCACATTCTCTTGTTGCTCACGATGGAACAGGGTCGGCAAAAAAATCACAGCCAAGGCAGTCAGTACCAAGGCACCCACTAATCTTTGCTTTAAACCGTCATCCATTTTCTTGCTCCAACAACACACTCACCTCTGATACAGTATAAAAAGAACCCGCTACTACAACGGTTTCATAAGGGCCATTTAAGGCAGCACGATACGCTTTCTCGACATTTTCGAAACACAACACCTTCTCATAGGTCACTGTTTCCAAAACACCTTTGAGGTCAACTGGTTTGAGGGCACGCTCAAGATCAAGTTGCCCCAAATACCAACCGTCAACGATTGGAGCCAATGGCTCGACTGAAGCCAGTATATCCTTATCGGACATGATTGCAAAAACAATGGCTATCGGTTTCTCATAAGAGGCGAGTTGTTCTGCCAATAATGATGTCGATGCGGGATTATGCGCAACATCCAAAATGACTCGCTTTCCGTGACGCCGAAACACTTGCATTCTCCCTGCCAAGCGACACTCGGAAACCAGAGTCGATAAGGGCAGTTCTGATAAATCGATGAATCTACTGGCAGCAAAACATGCAGCAGCTACACTGGGTGTTGGCAAGGTCAAAGAGTCCAACATGAAACGCTCACCCAAAATTTTAAGCTCAAACCGATCAGATTGTTGACGGAGATAGAAATGCTCGCCTACTGTGTAAGAGGGTGTGTGATCATTAATAATGGCGAGTAAACTTTTAGGCGGACTATCCTCAGCACACACCAAGGGTTTTCCTGGGCGCACAATACCCGCTTTCTCTATAGCAATTTGCTCTCGGTCGTTACCTAGCCAATCTTGATGATCTATATCAATGGACGTAATGATAGCCAAATCGGTGTCAACGATATTCGTTGCATCTAACCTACCGCCTAAGCCGACTTCAAGAACGCAATAATCCACATCATGCTTTTTAAATAATAACAAAGCGGCCAAGGTAGAAAACTCAAAGTAGCTCAGTGAAATATTCTCTCTAGCCTCATCAATTTCACTAAATATCTCACAGAGTTCTTGATCAGACACCTCATTACCATTGATTACGATACGCTCATTGAAACGGACGATATGAGGAGAGGTATAGCACCCCACAGAAGCGCCACTGGCTCGAAGTAAGGTTGATAGCATAGCAACGCAAGACCCTTTACCATTGGTTCCAGCCACCGTGATAACGGTCGCTCGATGCAGCCACCTACCCGCAATCGGATGAACACTAGGGTCGCCAATCAACGAGAGACGCCTGGCTACCTCGGCACAACGCTCTAAACCGAGATCTATCGCTTGCTTATGTAAAGTCTCAAGTTTTGAGAGCCACTCACTCAGAATCTGGGGCATACTCAACAGAATCATCGTCTAAAGAGTCTGGCTCAGCATCAACCGTAAGCTCTTCTACCTGATAATTCATAAACTTAGCCAATAATCTTGATACTTTTTCTCTCATTTCTGAGCGGTGAACAATCATATCAATGGCACCATGATCGAGTAAAAATTCGCTTCGCTGAAAGCCATTGGGTAATTTTTGCTTGATCGTTTGCTCAATAATACTGCTGCCAGCAAAACCTGCTCGGGCATTGGGCTCTGCAATATTGATGTCCCCTAACAGTGCTAAACTGGCGGAAACACCACCATAAACGGGGTCAGTCATGATTGAAATATAGGGAATTCCCTTTTGCTTCAGGCGCTCAATAACCGCACTAGTTTTTGCCATTTGCATGAGAGAAATCAAAGCCTCTTGCATACGAGCACCACCGGTGGCTGAAAAACAAACGAGCGGAATACCGTTTTCAAGTGCATAACTCGCCGCCCTGGTGAATCTTTCACCCACCACGTAACCCATCGATCCACCATGGAATGAAAATTCGAAGGCACAAACAACAATGGGTTGCCCCACCAAGTAACCTTTCATGGCTACCAAGGCATCTTTTTCACCGGTAGACTTTTGAGCCGAACTCAATCGATCTTTATATTTTTTGACGTCTTTAAACTTAAGGCGATCAATAGGCTCAATCTCAGTGCCAATCTCTTCACGATTTTCCGCATCTAAAAAACAATCCAAACGGCGTCGAGCACCTATACGCAAATGGTGATCACACTTAGGACAAACGTACAAGTTTTTCTCAAGTTCAGGCTTGTACAAAATAGAACTGCACTTAACGCATTTATCCCACAAACCCTCAGGCACTCGACTTGAAGACTTGTTGCTTGGGCGAACAATATTGGTAACGATTTTATCCAACCAGCTCATAACACTTACTCTAATTAAATTTTTTCTTCAGATGAGGTATGGACGCCAGAGGCAATTTCTTCAATTAAACCACCGACCATATTGGCAATAATGGTGTCCTCTGCATTTTCCATCTCCCCCATCATTTTTACCAAAGCACTGCCCACCACAACCCCATCAGCAAACCTTGATATCGCTTTAGCAGAAGCCGCATCCTTAATACCAAAACCCACGCAAATGGGAAGACTGGTGATCTCGCGCATACTCTCAAGCTTTCTCTGGACTTCATCAATATCGAGGTGGCCAGCACCAGTTACCCCACGAAGAGAAACGTAATAAATAAAGCCTGTGGCCTCACTGGCAATCTTACGCATTCTTTCTTCGGAAGTGGTTGGCGCGACAAGAAAGATCATGCTCATGTTGGCCTTAGAGAGTTTTTGATTCAATACTCCAGACTCTTCCGGGGGCAAATCAACAATCAATACCCCATCCACACCAGCAGAAGTTGCCTGTTCAACAAAAGCATCATAGCCCATTCGCTCAATGGGGTTCGCATAACCCATCAAGATCACCGGGGTGTGTTGATTGGTTTTTCTGAACTCTCGAACGGTCTCTATGCAATCCTTTAAGCTGACATGATAGGCCAATGCTCTCTCATGCCCCCTTGCAATAACGGGCCCTTCCGCCATTGGGTCAGAGAACGGAACGCCAAGTTCAATAATGTCAGTGCCCTTCTCCACCAAGCTATGCATGGTAGATAAAGTGGTGCTGGGCCTAGGGTCACCGTTTACGATGTAGGCAACAACCGCTTTTTTATGATCACTACCGAGCTCTTTCAGCCTGGTTGTTATTCTATTCATAATATTGCCTTACAATGAAATGTTATCAATTTCAGCCATAGTGAGGATGTCTTTATCACCTCGTCCAGATAAATTAACAATGATGGTTTGGTCAAACTTCATAGTCTTTGCAAGATCGGCAGTATAAGCAAGTGCATGGCTAGTTTCTAGTGCTGGCATAATGCCTTCCACTCGAGTCAACTCCCTAAATGCAGCCAGAGCTTGATCATCATTAACCGCCACATACTGCACCCGGCCAATATCCTTCAACCAAGCGTGCTCAGGCCCAACACCAGGATAGTCTAGACCAGCAGAAACGGAATGGGTTTCAATGATCTGACCGTTTTCATCCTCCATCAAATAGGTGCGATTGCCATGAAGCACACCAGGAACACCTTTGTTCAACGGTGCCGCATGTTGTCCACTCTCAAGACCATGGCCTCCCGCCTCAACACCATAGATTTTAACGGATTCATCGGCTAAAAATGGATGGAATAATCCAATGGCATTTGACCCTCCACCGACACAGGCTGTTAGCGCATCTGGTAATCGACCTGTTTGCTCAAGACACTGAGCCCGAGCCTCTCGGCCGATAATCGACTGAAAATCGCGAACTAACTGAGGGTACGGATGCGGCCCTGCAACCGTTCCAATAATATAGAAGGTGTCATCGACATTGGTGACCCAATCTCTCATGGCCTCATTCATGGCATCTTTAAGTGTTCGCGACCCAGAGGTGACCGCCGTTACCTTGGCGCCCAAGAGTTTCATTCGATAAACATTGAGCGCTTGGCGTTTAATGTCCTCAGCGCCCATGAAAACTTCGCACTCTAAACCAAGCCGAGCCGCTACGGTTGCACTGGCAACACCGTGCTGGCCGGCACCCGTTTCAGCAATAATGCGTTTTTTACCGGAGTATTTGGCAAGTAACGCTTGACCAATGGTGTTATTAACCTTGTGTGCACCCGTATGATTTAGGTCTTCCCGTTTAAGATAAATCTGCGCACCACCTAGTTGTTCACTCCATCTTTTTGCATGATATAAAGGCGAAGGACGACCAACATAATGAGCCAGGTCTCTATCAAATTCAGCTTGAAAAGCTGGATCATCTTTCAAACGAGAATACATAGCATCCAGCTCATCCAAAGCTGAGATCAAGGTTTCTGATACAAACCGTCCGCCGTATACTCCAAAATGCCCCGTTTTATTGGGGTAATCTTCATATTTTATTGTTTCACTCACCGCTCACTCGCTCCCATTCGCACAGCTGCCACAAAGTCAGCCATGGCTTGATGATTTTTTTTGCCGGGCGCGTCTTCTACGCCACCACAGACATCCACCCCATATGGAGATGTGGCAATAATTGCCTGATTTACATTATTTGAATTTAAGCCACCTGCCAAAATAATAGGATGAACTGGGTCTATAGGGACCCGTCCCCAATCAAACTGCTGGCCTGTACCACCAGGCACTTTGGGATGATAAGCATCCAGCAAAATGCCTTGAGAACTACTGTAGCGAGACATTTCTTCGATAACATCCAGCTCTGGCCTCATCCTTAATGCCTTTATGTAAGGGCGTTTCCACAGTTCACAATATTCGGGGGGTTCATCACCATGAAACTGAATTAATTGTACTGGGACATTATCTAAAATCTCTGCCATCTGCTCTTCATTTGGGTCAACCACCAGAGCAACCACAGAAACGAAAGGGCCAACACTATTGGCTATATCTGCGGCCAGCGGGATATCAACAAACCTGGGGCTTTTGGCATAAAAATTCAAACCGATGGCGTCTACCCCTGCTAAAGCCGCAGCAAGGCCGTCTTCCACCGAAGTAATTCCACAAATTTTAGTTCTTACTAGCATATTTTGAGCACGCAACTAATAGGAGACCGATAGTATCAGAAAACCCAGGCCTTGGCTCCCTCAAAAGGGGCAAACAAAGTAAGGACCAGGATCCAAACAGGGAATTTCCATGACTTGAGGATATCCAATATTCACCAGATAAAGCCCATGAGCTGGTGCCGTGGCGGCGGCCAAAGACCTGTCTTTGCCATCCAGCACTTCTTTTGCCCATTCTGGAGCAGCATGACCCGATGCAATATGCAAAAGAACCCCCATTATATTACGCACCATATGATACAAAAATGCATTGGCTGAAATTTCAACTATTACAAAATCATTTTGCCGCTCAATATGAATTCGAGTGATACAGCGGCGACCGTGGCTGGCCTGACATTGAGCTGCCCGATAGGCATTAAAGTCGTGTTCTCCAATCAAATGGCTGGCCGCTTCTCTCATTTTTTGTTCACATAATGAATGGCGCCACCAAGTCACTTTTTTTCTTAATATTGCTGAGGGCGTTTTTGTATTATGAACAATATAACGATAGGTTCTGGACTCAGCGCTAAAACGCGCATGAAACAATGGGCTAACCTCTTTGGCCCAGCGAATGCTGACTGAGTCGGGCAAGCGGCTATTCGCACCCAGCAACCAAGCCCTCTCTGGTCTGATTGCCTTGGTATCAAAATGCACAACCTGAGCGGTTGCATGTACCCCTGCATCCGTTCGCCCAGCGCATACCACTGTTATTTTTTCATCACATATTGCTGTCAGCGCTTTTTCTAAAGCCTGCCCCACAGTCGGCACACCTGATGACTGAGCTTGAAAACCATGTAAATGAGTACCATCGTACTCAACGCCCAGGGCCACTCTTCGGATATTTTTAGGAAATTGACTGAGATCGAGAACTTCACCATTGGGTGAATAAGGTTTTGATGACATGAATTGTTGAGCCCAAATCAGGATAGGATGACTAGTTATATGTTAACAAATTCAAGACTATAACAAAAAGGGCTACGTAAAGTAGCCCTTCAAAAAGCCATCAAATGGGTTAGATGGCTTCTAATAGCTTTTTCGCTTCAGTTTGCTGAGCAGGGGTGCCTTCCTCTAGAACCTCTTTAAGTATTTCTTCGGCGCCTTCTCTGTCTCCCATGTCGACATAAGCTTTCGCAAGACCCAATTTAGTTGCAACCTCATCAGCATCATTTAGAAAGCTTAAATCGTCATCATCAACCATACTCGTACTAGAAACAGTGGTCTGAATCGCCTCCTCAAAGGCTTGCTCTTCAACATCGGGGGTATCATCCTCAAGATCAGACTCAATACCACCAAGATCAGCTGTCATCGCCTCTAGTTCTTGATCCAACGAATCCATATCAAGGGTTTCAGGCGGAACATCCAAATCAAGATCCATATCATCATCCATGCTACTCAAATCATCATCCATACTGGCAAAATGATCACTTGCAGAGCTTAAATCACCAAGCGACTCCAAGTCATCCTCATCTACGGACGCATCGATAATAGGCGCATCAAGCTCAGAATCAAAATCTAACTCTGATTCATCATCAAGCCCCAATTCGCTTTCCAACTCCAAGGATTGCTCAAGCTCATCATCAAGATCCAAAGATGACTCACTCTCAAAAGGAGCAACCACAGTATCGTCAGCCTCAGAGACTGAGGCATCATCGGAAAGATCCAAATCCAGATCAAAATCATCTTCGAGATCCAGCCCACCATCATCCAGCACAATGTCACCAGGTGTTGCATCATCCAAACTATCAAGCTCGTTTGATAGCTCATCTAAGGATAATTCATCACCAAGATCATCCACTTCATCTTCTAACTCAGAGGCCTCATCAACTAATGTCTCTACACCCTCTTCAAAAGAAACAGATTCCAAATCTTCCTCTAAATCTGTCGATGGGGAATCCTCTAAATCGGATAGATCAAGGTCTAGATCTAAAGATAACTCGTCATCAACGGCACTGGTTTCGAACCCGGTATCATCAGAATCGATACCTGATTCAAGATCTAAATCTAGATCGTTGTCGAGCACGGTACTATCAACGGCATAACTCGACTCATTAAAAGCAGGAGCACCATCAAAATGATCTCTCAAAGAGCGAGCTTTGTGAATGGCTGCGTCATCACCCACGGTGAGCAGCTGAGCATATTGATCATCAAAGGCTTGTAGATCATTTTGCTCAACATATATTTTCAATAAACCCAAGCGTGCATCGCTATTGTCTGGGTTAGCTTCAACCTCGCGGCTCAATAATTCATAAGCCTTATCCAACTGACCAAGGCTACTGTATATCTCTGCCTCAGCGACAGCATCTTCTGTCTCAGATTCAACTGAATTCGACTCTTCTTCATACTGAGTGACGTCATCGCTATCAAAAGATTGAATTTCATCTTCTAAATCTTCGACACCTGTTGGGAAGTGTTGAGTTTCTGCCTCAGACTCATCGTAAAGATCTTCCTCAGAGAAGTTCAATTCTTCAGCGTCTTCATCCTTTCCTCGTCTTAACAGCAAGACAATAAGCAGTAATAACAATACCGCTACACCACCAACGATAATCAAATTATCTTTGATCCAGGCAATTGCCTTATCAACAAAACCCTCAGATTCATTTGTGCTAGCTTCTTCAGGAGCTGGAACCTCTTCCTTTTTGGGAGTTTCAACCACCTCAGCTTTCGGCTCTTCCTTAACTACCTCAATTTCTTGTTTAGCTTTTTCATAATCAGCACTGGTGAGCGTTGGCTCATCAATGTAAGGGTTGAACTCTTCTTCGGGCTCAGTAACCTTTGACTCAGTAGCCTCTGCCTCGGTTTCTGTTGAAGTATCAGGGGTCTCTACAAAAGGGCTAGTCTCTTCCACTTTATTACTTGGATCTTCCGCCACAGTTTCTGGAGATGTAGTCTCTGTGTTGGGGCTGGCCTCGGGGTCTGTTTCATTCGGCTCAGCGACTTCCGTATTTAAGCCTGCATTCAGATTAGCAAGTCGCTCCAGCTCTTCTTTTTGCTTAGCAATCAATGCATCTGTTTGCTCTCTTTGAGCTTCAAGCGCCGCTAACCGCTCTTTCAATTCTTCATTTTCCCTTTCGAGGCGGGTATTCTCCTCTTGGGATTCAGCTAATGCCTGAGCATCGCCTGATGATGAGTCACTGCCAGCAACTCGCACACTTCCAGATGGCTCAGAAGATTTTGGTGGAGCTTCAGCCGTTTCCCTCTTGGTGGCCTGAACAGCTCCAGGTTGACTAGACTGCTGCCTCCACTCTTTATGCTGTTGGGCAGCTTGTGCTTTCGCCTCCTGATGACTCACTTCTTTTATTTCATCAACTTTAGGAACTTTCAGCTCCTGACCTTTGCGCAAATTGTTGATATTGCCACCCACAAAGGCCTCCGGATTTGCCCGAAAAAGCCCCATCATAGTTTGGTACACCGTCACATCATTACTAGGTCGAACTCTTTCTGCAATTTCCCAGAGTGTGTCACCAGAACGAACGGTATAGCTATCGACAGGGGTTCGGTTAACTGGGGCACGGTTGGTTGTTCTGGGGGTTGAGCGAGCCGTGTTGGTTTGTGGTGCTTCGATGGTTGGCTGACGTTTGGTGGTGAAAGCTGGAATATCTAGCAAAGTAGTATATTCGCGCACCAAACGCCCCGATGGCCACTGAACCTCTACCAAGAAATTTAGGTATGGCTCTTTGACTGGTTGCTGGGAGGTGACTTTGATTACTTGACGTCTCATGTCAACCGTAAAGCGAATCTCATTGAGAAAATAAATCCGCTCAACACCCACTTGCTCAAAGGCTTCAGGCGATGCCATAGAAACCAATATTTCACTTTGAGACAAACCGCCTGCCTGCAACAATCGTATTTCAGCATTTAAAGGTTCATTTAATGATGACTTAATTGTGATGTCTCCCAAGCCTAATGCTTGTGCAAGATTCACAAAAAGCATACCTGCCAACCCTAAAACTAATGCTAATCTGCGCAGCTGCATAAGATGACCCTTTACAGTGTGTTCATTTATTGTAATGTGATAGTACTTAACCCTAACTGATTAACGCACTTTATAGCTCTTACTTATTATAGAAGAGATCGGAAGAGCGTCGTGTAG
>CAXQRU010000009.1:0-5426 GCA_964226685.1 Polaribacter sp.
CGACGCTCTTCCGATCTCTGAGAAAACGAAAAAATAACTTAATTGTTGAATAATCCTTCATTCAACAAGCTCACATTAATCCAATAGCCACTAAATCCCAAAAACACGACCTAACCAAGTCACATAAAAAACTTTACAGGCAGATCAGAAACCTAGGCATAGAAGCACAGGTGGGCAAAAACACCTATGTGAGTTTTATCTTGATAATGAGTATAGTCGGAACAGCAGACAGATCAAAGGCAGATATAGCGTCCACAATCTTCAATTTGGCACCAATAGCGCAGCGCTTACCCATATTATGGTAACTACACATGGAGCGACGGCCGCACAGCCAGAGGCTTATATAAAGCACTAAACTACAAGTATGCCATGCATCTAAAAAATACTGTAGCCTAGTTTTTCAATCCAAGCGGTTTAAATACCCTTTCGAGCGGCGCTGAAGAATATGGCAGGATCTCCTTAAAATTATCAGAAGTCACCTTTGAAAACAACTCCAAAAGGTTATTTGCTATTTTTGTAAATGCAATCCCTCTAAAGTCAGTAAGATATATATCAAACTCTGATTCACTACCGCTGTCTAAATCCCAAAATAGATAATGGCCATTTTCACTCACTGCAAAAGGAAACATATTTTTGAGCTTTGCGTAAGGTACAGATAGCCCTAATTCAAACCACAACTGATCCTCATCATCTAGCGCATCTTGGTAGGTACTTTTTATCTCCTGAGACCTCACAAATAAAGAATCTCCATAATCGCCCATGGGTATATAAATTAAAAACAAACCCAAGGACAAGCCATATCCATACTCTTGAACAAAACGGATATAGGAATTAGGAAAACGGCGGCCATTATCAAAGGTATATTTAAGCAACGTATCAACATCACCTTTTTCAATAGCCTCAAGTTCCTTTTGCAAGTAGTCTTTAAACATTTCCTAAAGCCTTTACCCTACTTAATATGTTGATTCAACAAACTCACATCACCCCCAATAGCCACTAAATTTTGAGTAATGGTTTTTTCCGTTACCAATCGCAATAAATAATGCGGCCCACCGGCCTTTGGCCCAGTCCCCGACAAATGACAACCGCCAAAAGGGTTAACACCCACCACCGCGCCCACCTGGTTACGATTAATATACACATTACCCACATCAACTCCTTGAGAAATTTTTTGGCATGTGCTCTGATTTCGGCTATGAACCCCCAGCGTCAGACCGTAACCACACTGGTTGATATCGTCAATGACTTGGTTAAGGTTTTCAGCTTTATATCGAGCTACATGTAAAATTGGACCAAACTGCTCTTCAGATAATTGTGCAATTGAATCGACTTCAATGAGCGTTGGTAAAATATAAGTGCCTTTTACTGGAGATGTATTAGAAGCTTGATAGCAAAAATAGTGTGACTGCATATGCGCAATATAATTACTGAGTTTATCATGAGCTTGCTGATCAATGACCGGGCCTATATCAGTTTGAAGCTGCCTTGGGTCTCCAACGGCCAACTCATTCATCATACCTTTAATTAACTCAATTACCCGCTCGGCAATCTCTTCTTGTACATATAAAATTCGCAAAGCCGAGCAGCGCTGGCCCGCCGATGAGAACGCCGAGGTTACCGCATCTTTAGCAACTTGCTCAAGCAAGGCGGTTGAGTCGACAATCATGGCATTTAAGCCACCGGTTTCGGCAATAAACGTCGCAATACTACTTGCTCTTGCAGAGAGAGTACGATTGATAGCATGCGCGGTAGCGACTGAGCCAGTAAACACCACGCCGGCCACTTTATTATGGCTATTCAGAATCGCGCCCAATTCCGTACCCGACCCCGGTAAAAATTGTAATGCATTGGTAGGCACCCCGGCCTCATAAAAAAGCTCTACGGCGCGATATGCGATTACACTGGTTGCTTCGGCGGGCTTGGCAAGCACAGTGTTTCCCGCAACGAGTGATGCAGCAATTTGGCCAACAAAAATCGCCATGGGAAAATTCCAAGGGCTAATACACACTAATACGCCTCGCCCTTGTAATATCAGTTCATTCGACTCTCCGGTTGGGCCAGGCATGCTTTGCGGGTGGGATAATCGCTCAAGTGCTTGCTGGGCATAGTAACGACAAAAATCGACGGCTTCTCGAATTTCATCAATGGCATCTGGCAGGACTTTGCCCGCTTCTCGCTGACAAAGTGCAATCAACTCAGATCGATTTTTTTCCAATAAATCAGCCAAGCGATTTAGCATGTTGGCTCGCACATCAACAGGGGTAGAGCGCCATTGAGAAAATGCCGCTGATGCCACCTCAATGGCTTGCGTTGCCAGTGTAGCATCCGCATAAAAACACTCACCAACAATAAACTCGTGATCAAATGGCGCCACTACGGCAACAGGCTCTCCTGATGCCATCCGAACACCATCCACAATAGGCCTGGCTGACCATTGCCGGTCAATTTTTTTGATATCACCTAATAACTTAACTCGAGGCAATAATGAATCCAGATGACATCCTGACGAATTTTTTCGATTTAAAAAAATATCACCAGGCTTAGACAAGGCAGAGGAAAGATCCTCCAAAGCACCTTCATCCAGCGGCATCTTCACTAATGATTCAATCGCTATACTGTTGTCGGATAACTGATGAACAAAGGATGAGTTCGCTCCATTCTCAAGGAGGCGACGAACCAAATAAGGCAATAGATCTTGATGACTTCCCACCGGAGCATAAATACGCACATGACACGAATGATCCGCTTTAACCGCATCATACAAGCGGCTCCCCATTCCATGCAGCTTTTGAAATTCGAACGCTTGACTTGGCTTGGTCATTGCAATAATGCAAGCTACCGTTTGAGCATTATGCGTTGCAAATTGTGGGTAGAGATGACCTTCACAAAGACTCGATAACAAAAAACGTGCACACGCCAGATACGCTGTATCCGTAAACGATTTTCGAGTAAAGACAGGGTAATCCTGCAATCCCATTACTTGAGCGTGACGGATTTCACTATCCCAATAGGCTCCTTTCACCAAACGCACGGGAATGATAGCCCGATGAATTCGAGATAGTTTATTGAGCCAACATAACACCGGCAAAGCGCGCTTTGAGTAAGCCTGCACGGCCAAACCAAAACGCCCCCAACCTTGCAGCGAAGGGTGAGTATAAACCACCTCAAATACCGACAAGGTCAACTCCAAACGACTGGCTTCTTCAGCATCAATCGTAACGCCCACACCATACTCCTTAGCCAAAGAGGCTAAGGATAATACTCGCTTACTCAGCTCTGGCACCACCCGAGATCGTTGCGCTTCTTCAAACCTTGGGTGCAAGGCGGATAATTTTATGGAAAGACTTCGGCCAGACTCATTCAGCACACCCTTAGCGATCGCGATGATGGCTTGCCGATAGGACTGCTCGTAACGATCAGCATCGCCACAGGTCATCGCCGACTCACCGAGCATATCGTAGGAATAACAGTAGCCCTTTTTAACGAGAAGCTCAGAATGTTGTATCGCCTCATCGATGCTTTGCCCCAATACAAAATGGCGCCCCAATAATTGCATGGCTTTGGTCACCGCCTTGCGCACGACAGGTTTTGTTAAGCGTTTAAAAAAACCGGTGAGCGATGGATCCACATCGACTAAGCGACCAGCGACCACCAAGCCCCAGGTCGAGGCATTCACAAACAAGGAATGATCTTTATCGAAATGGCGCGACCATTCAATTTGGCTCAGCTTATCTTGAATCAGGGCATCGACGGTGGCGGTATCGGGAATTCGCAATAAAGCCTCCGCCAAACACATTAGAGTGACACCATCCTCATCACTTAAGGAGTACTCTTGCAATAAATCATTGATATCAAAAAAAGCGCCGCCTTGATCTTCACGGATACGCGCAATCCATTCACCGGCCTGTTGCGTTATCTCAGCTGCGGGCAGATCCTCAAAAGCCAAAGCGTAAAGCGCCTCGATGTACTCGATCTCGTCAATACCATAAGTGGACGATACATTATCAAAGAGCGTACATAACGACTCATCTAACCAAGCTCCTTGTAGCAAGCTCTGCTCTCTCAGTAAGGTCAACATTGACATTGGGCGCTCCACAAATTCTTGGTGGCAATAGCTTTATTATAGGTGGCGAATAGGCTCCATGACAAAATCTCCTTATTTGATCAATCCTCTTGATCAAATAACCAACGAAAATAACGTTCAGGGCAATCCAAAAAGGATTTGGTTAACTGATAATGGCTGCTATCTCGATAATCAATTTCTTGTATTTTGCCATCATCAAAACTGATTACCTTGGCACCAGGGTAACTCAATAAAATGGGAGAGTGTGTAGCGATAATAAACTGGGCATGCCCTGGGGTTTCGAGCTGGTTAATAATACTCATAAACGTTAATTGTCTTTGAGGTGATAAGGCCGCTTCGGGCTCATCAAGGATATAAATACCTTGCTCAAACCGGTTTTCAAACAGTGCTAAAAACGACTCGCCGTGAGATTGCTGATGCAGTGATTTGCCGCCATAGGCTCGAAGATCGGATACCCCTTCAATGTATGAGGCAAAATTAAAAAAACTTTCCGCTCGCAGAAAAAAACCTTCAGTGGTGCGCGGCATCCAGGATAGACGCAAAGCTTGAGCGAGCGCCGAGCGATCTTCAAAGACTTCTCGAAAATGATCGCGATTGCCGCCCTCAGGATTAAAACCACAACACTCAGCTACAGCCTCCAACAAGGTGGATTTGCCACTGCCATTTTCACCGACCAACAGGGTGACACGGGTATCTAGCTGTATATCGATGCCATTATCAAAGGCTGGGATATTAAATGGGTAACGGCTTCGATCGAATTTTTCCTCAAGTGAGGTAATATGCCGAAGAAATGGAGATCCGCTTTTTGACATCAATATAATCCTAAATTATCCCAGCCCCGAAGGGCTGAGATTGTATTAGAGTTTGAAGCATTCATGCAGAATACTGTTGTCTAAGTAACCCACAATCGATAGCAGGTATATTATACTTAGAATAAATATTGCGATATCCGTCATTACTGCCGGCCTAGTTCGACTAACAAAAGCCAGTCGAATTATGCACGTCAATAGCACTAATCCCCACAAAATAATTCCAACTTGCGATACCATAATTTTCTCCTTAAAAAACTCATCATTCGATGAGCACCCACCCTGGGTTGGTTGGTTAAGCTTGTACCTGTGCGATCGCACCCTAGCAAGTCATCGACATAAGGCAAATACTAGGGACCCCCATTCTAACAGCAGCTCAAAAACCAAGCAACAAAGAAGAAAAAAGTGTAGGTAGCACATAATGTGTCCGGTCTTGTAGCACGTAAACTGTCCGGTTTATTTCTCATAGTTGTTGGAGGGGAAGTGAGCCGGAACAGATGGTTACAGGAGAGCAAACAAATGCGATTTGAAGA
>CAXQRU010000010.1:0-24932 GCA_964226685.1 Polaribacter sp.
TCAGACGTGTGCTCTTCCGATCTATTTGTGCCTATCAATTATTTTCAGAACTTGATCGAGATTTATTGCAAGCTCGTGCCGCTTTAATGATCATCGTTTTTGCACTAATGAGCATTGGGGCCATCGCCCTCCCCTACAATGCACATAGCCCTGCGAAAATAAACTTATCTAGGCCACTGGTTTTTTACACAACATCTATTGCGATTGTTGGCATAATGGGTTCTCTATTGGTCGTTGGCGGGTATTACATTCGTTTATACAGTGGCAAGTGGGGCAACTTAATATATAGTGGCGGCCTTTTCTTAGCCATTATTCTTATTGCTATCGTTTATACTTCCAGTGTCATACGCGATCAAATCACTGTATTTATCAATAAACACTTATTTTTACACAAATACGATTATCGAACCGAATGGCTCAAACTCATTAATCGTTTATCCAATACCACTAATAAGGATGAAGCATACCAACAAGCTCTAGATGCGGTGAGTTCGTTATTCAAAAGCGCAGGTGGATTGCTTTGGCTCAAACATGGCCCCTATTTTGAACTCGCCTTTTCCCAAGGAGAAATGCCGATCGAAAGACTCTGGCGGGAAGAGATTGAATCTGATTTTTGCCGAGTCTTGCTCGAAGAAGAATGGATTTTTATTCCCGGTATCCACGAAAATTCTACTCTAAATCAATTCAATACTTTACTTCCAAATTGGGTGTCCGAGATAGAAGATGCCTGGTTTATCATGCCACTAATCAGCAATCAGCAATTAATCGGCTTTATTATCCTGACAAAACCTTTATTCAATCATCATCTAACTTGGGAAGATCTTGATCTCATCAAAGCGGCAGGGCGCCAGGTTGCCGATTACCTCTATCGCCAACAACAAGCCCAAGAACTTACTGAAGCACAACAATTTGAGACATTTAGCCGTTTAACCGCTTTTGTTATGCACGATCTAAAAAATTTGATCGCTCAACAAGCCCTAGTAGTCGACAATGCCACCAAGCACAAAAACAATCCAGAGTTTATTGAGGATGCCATTCACACCATTGATAATTCGGTGCAAAGAATGAATAACTTACTCAAAAAACTGCAACGAGATATTCCAGAGGAAATCACTAATTTCTCACTCAAAGCCCTATTGACTCAAGCTGTTCACAATTGCGAAGACAAACGCCCTGCACCATCACTAAGGCTCTGTGAAGGAGACTTTCAAATTAGCGGGGATTTTGAGCGTCTAAGTATGGCTATTACCCATCTTATTCAAAATGCACAAGATGCAACCAACAACAAAGATAACGCCTATGTGGACGTTAGCCTCAATATCTATGAACAATATGCAATGATTGAAATCGAAGATAATGGTTCAGGAATGAGCAAACAGTTTATTAGAGATAAGCTTTTCAAACCCTTTGAAACCACAAAATCGGGTAAAGGCATGGGTATTGGTGTATATCAAGCTCGCAGTATAATTCATCAACTGAATGGAGAGTTATCAGTTAACAGTACCATGAATGAGGGGACAACCTTTACCGTCACCCTACCTGGAATCCCTTTGGACTAAGGAAAAATTATGAGTGATAAGCCATCTATTTTGATTGTAGAAGACGATAGAGGTCTACAAAGCCAATTAAAATGGCACTTTGATAACTACAACGTAATTTTGGCTGGAGACAGGCAAAGTGCAATCGATGCCATTCGCCTTCATGAACCTAAGGTCGTCCTGCAAGATTTGGGGCTTCCGCCTGATGAAGAAGGAGTTGAAGAAGGATTTCAGTGTGTGCAAGACATCATAAAGTTGGCACCGACCACCAAAATAATTGTGATGACAGGCAATGCGGATTATGAAAACGCCGTCCACTCCGTCGCTCTTGGCGCCTATGATTTTTACCAAAAGCCCGTCAATACGGAAACCCTGGACTTAATAGTACAGCGAGCTTTACAAATGTTTGAGCTCGAAAACCAGAATCGACGCCTGCATAACCTGAGAGAAAATACCCTCTCTGGCGTGATCACCAGTGATCCTAAGATGATAAAAATTTGTCGCACATTGGAAAAACTGGCGAATAACAATGTGACTTGTACGCTTCTAGGTGAGACTGGAACGGGCAAAGAGGTGTTGGCTCAAGCGTTGCATTCTATGAGCGACCGGCAAAATGAGCGCTTTATCGCGATCAACTGTGCATCTATTCCAGAAAATCTTATGGAAAGTGAATTATTTGGCTACGAAAAAGGAGCATTTACAGGCGCCCACAAGCGAACCCTTGGAAAAATTGAGCTTGCTGATAAAGGCACCCTATTTTTAGACGAAATAGGTGACATGCCTTTCAATTTGCAAGCGAAAATGCTGAGATTTTTGCAGGAACGAGTCATTGAACGAGTGGGTGGCCGCCAAGAGATTCCTGTCGATGTAAAAGTTGTATGTGCAACTCATAAAAATCTTGAACAAATGGTGCAAAACGGCGAATTTCGTGAAGACTTGTTCTATCGCCTATGTGAAATTGACATCCATATTCCACCATTAAGGGAGCGCGAAGGTGATAAAACTTTGCTTGCCAGGCATTTTTTACGAACGTTTGCCAACGAACATAATCAGCAAATTAATGGCTTTTCGCCAGATGCGGCTAATGCAATTGAACAATATAGTTGGCCGGGCAATATCCGCGAGCTAAAAAATAAAATCAAACGTGCCGTTATCATGTGTGAGGGCAAACTCGTCACCGCCGAAGATATCGGCTTAACAGGGGACGATGAATCACCTTCACTCAATCTTCGAGCCGTGCGCCAGCATGCCGAAAAAAATGCAATTATCAAAGCCTTAGCCTTATCAGACGGCAATATTTCTAACACGGCCAAATTACTCGGCGTTACTCGACCCACACTCTATGATTTAATGAAAAAGTACGAAATACAAGCCGAACACATTGCAGGAACCTAGGCCAATGACGCCATTGCCTGAAATTTCTCTAAAAACCGCTATCCAAGCTTGCTTTGGATTCGTTACAATCATCGATTTGCTTTGAAAAGACTAAATAAAATACTATGTTGAAAGCCACCCGATTTTTTACCCTTCTTCTTAGCGTGAGCGCCCTTTTATGGATAAGCGGTTGTAGCGAAGAGCCTAACAACCCAGCGTCAGAAATCGGCAATCACATCGAGAGAGCCAACAGTTATTTCAAACAAGGCCAATTTCAAAAATCTCTACTTGAAGCTCAAAACGTCGTGAAAAAAACACCGAACGACGCCCAAGGCTACATTATGATGGCTCGTGTTTACAATGAATTGGGACAAGCTAACAACGCATTAAATATATTAAACCGCACTTTCAATGGTAAGGAATCGCCCGAATACCTGATTGAATTAGGCAGTGCCTATTTTTTGAAGGGAAAAAGCCGATCTTTATCAGAATTATTGCAAGCTAATCCCGAGTTGGCCAACACGCATCCCGAGCCATATTATCTGCTGGCGATCAAGAATGCCATGCGCAACAAGCAAGACAATCTAACCGAAGAAAACATCAAGAAACTGCTTGACTTAAAACCTGATTCGATCGAAGGGCAACTCCTCTACAGTGATTATTTACTAGGGATCGGCAATGAAAAAGGCATTAGCTTACTGGATACGTTAGCAGCTAAAAACCCCAACAACCCTAATGTACTTTTCGCCAAGGCTAAACTCGCTTACCGCTCGGGTGATCTGGAGACAACTGAACAGTTGTTAAATAATACCCTCGCCAATCTTCCCACGACAGACAAAATCACACCCATGAGAGCCGAGGCACTTAGGACTCTCTCAAAGCTACTCAATGAACAGGGTCGAATCAATGAATCGCTTGTCTATGAACGAGTGTTAACCGAGGCATTCCCCGGCGCTATCGATATCGAAATACAATATGAGAATGCCATTGAAGCGTTTAAGAACGGTAATACTCAAGAAGCCACGAAATTGCTTCAGGAGCTACTTGATAACCATCCTCGTCACGAACCTTCACGTCAATTACTGGGCGTCATCACCTATAGCAATGGCGACCTTAATAAAGCTTCAGAATTGTTTAGCCATGTGGATCCAGAGACGGCAAGCGATGTCACCAAACAAGCCTATGCGCTTACCAGCATTCGAATGAATCAACCCGAACGAGTATTGGAACTGCTGGAACACGACATAAAATCTACTGACAATGCGGACATACTCACACTCTATGGCACGGCCGCATTGAACACAGCTGATCACGCGAAAAAAGGGGTGGAGGCACTGCAAAAAGCGCTTCAAATTGATCCGAAGAGAGCGCGTATTCATCTACTACTGGTGCGTCATTATAATCAAAAGGGCATGCCCAACGAGGCTCTAGCCAGCATTGAAGCCGCTTTGACCATCGATCAAAATGACCCCTATATCCAATCGGCTGCCATTGCGCAATACACCAGCATGAATAAGATAGAGGACGCCAACAAACTCATCGAAAATGTGTTGAAAAACCCATCAAATGCAATTTCAGCGAATTTATTGGCCGGTGACTATTTTTTCAATACTGAAAATTTTGAGCCTGCCCTCAAACACTATGGCAAGGTACTGTCTCTTGAGCCTGGGCACATTATCGCAACTATGGGAATCGCCAGAACCTTCGTAAAATTACAACAATGGGCAGATGCTGAGAAAGCCATTATTCAGCTTATCAATGCTAAAGCCAATCTACCCATCGGCTATAGTGCTTTACTATCACTATACCAACAGCAAAACCGCATTGATGATGGCCTAAATGCATTGGAAGCATTGAACAAACCGTTGGGCTACGCCTCAATCGCCACTTATTACGCCAACAATCAAAATTATCAAAAAGCTAAGTTTTATCAAGAAAAGGCTATTTCGATTGATCAAGGCAATTCTAATTTACAACGTTTGGGTATAGAGATCGCGTTTTTAGAAATACAAAATGATCTTCGCAACCAAAACATCGAACAAGCTAGAAAAAAAATGGTGGAAGCCATAGATCAATCGCCTGACGACCTAAACCTATTGATATTACAAACTCAAATAGAAATCCAGGACAAACGATTTTCTCAAGCTGAAAACATTGTCAACGCCATCAACGATATCGATAAAACGATAGCGCTAGAGCTGCGTGGCGATATCCATATTAACCAAGGCGAACATGCAGAGGCACTAAACCTGTATAAGCAGGCATGGGAAAGTCACCCTTCTGACTCGTTAGGTCGAAAAATTTATCAAACCTATATTCTTCAAAATCAGAAGCAAAAGGCGACTGACTTTGCCAATCAATGGATAAAGCATTATCCCGCCAACATTATGGCGATGAACCTATATAGCAGCCAACTGTTAACTCAAGGGGAGTATGAAAAAGCGATCCCATGGTTAGAAAAAATCATTGCAAAGCAGCCCAACTCAGCGGTTGCGCTAAACAACTTGGCATGGGCCTACCTAAAGGCACAAAGACCTCATGAACTGACTGAACAAACGGCCAAAAAGGCCTACGAATTAGCACCAGATAGCCCCGAAATCATTGATACCTACGGCTGGATACTGTTTCAACTCAACAAAAAAGAGTTGGCGATACCCCTACTGGAAAAGGCATATTCATTGAACCCCAATAATACTGAAATTAAGCTGCATTTAGACACGGCAAAATCCTCACAACAGTAGGAGTTTCGAACAAAAGCAACGTCAGCTTTCAATGCTGACGTTTTAATCATATAATGCGCGCATACTTTTCCAACCAATTACGAATTAGATAACTTTATGGCTACAGAAGCAACAGAAGGTGTAGGCAAGCGTCTTTGTACTCTGGATATATTTTTGGTTGCCTTTCTGTACATCATTGCTTATCAAATGCAAATGGGTTACGGGCAAGAAAAAATTGTCCCCACTGCAGCTCATTTTTTCTTATTACCTTTTATTATTTGTATCTTTATTTGGTCGATGAGTTATGCCGGCGCTTATCGTTACTTTAAAATATCTTTGCTGGCCCACGCGGGCATTGTTGCCAGCTCTTTAGCGTTTTCAATAGGTGCTCTCCTGACCACTCTTTACCTTTTCCAGGAAGGTTGGATGCACCGCTGGGTGATTGTTTTTTTTGCTGCGTCCGTATTTTTTGTTATAACAGGCATCCGAGCATTCTTCATTTGGTGGTATTCAAGATTCAAAACCATGCAAAGCCGGTCCTCAAGGGTTCTGGTCATTGGAACAGGAAGCCGAGCGGTGAATGCAGTAAATGCACTCAATGAACATTCTGAATGGGGCGCCCAAATCATAGGCTATTTGGATAACCCAAAAGAGACCCATACGCCCAAAATATCTCACGACAACCTACTTGGGCGAATCGAAGACATACGAGAAGTCCTTAAAAATAATGTTGTTGACGAAGTCATCGTGGCCGTTCCTCGCTCAATGATTAATCAAATCTCAATGATTTTCAGTGCTTGCGAAGAAGAAGGCGTTAAATTGCGCTTAATGGCGGACATTTATGACTTTAATATCGCCAGAATGCAGCTCGACCTAATCGGTGATACCCCGCTACTAAGCTTTGAGCCGGTATCTCAAAATGCCAACGAGTTACTGCTAAAGCGACTATTTGACATCATTATGGTGTTGATGGTCATGCCGATCTTACTACTTGTTACTTTAGTCGTTGCCATTGCCATTAAGATGGATTCGCCCGGCCCTGTTTTCTTTACTCAACGTCGAGTTGGGTTTCGTAAGCGATTGTTTCCGATGATAAAATTCCGATCCATGTACATCGATGCGGAAGAGAGACTCAAAGAAATTGAGCATCTCAATGAAGCGGAAGGGCCAATTTTTAAAATCAGCAATGACCCCAGGGTCACACGCGTTGGCAAGTTTATCCGCAAAACCAGTATTGATGAACTTCCGCAGCTCTTCAATGTGTTTTTAGGGCACATGAGTCTCGTTGGGCCCCGCCCGATGTCTATCCGAGATGTTGACCTGTTCGATAAGTCCGTGCAGCGTAAGCGATTTAGTGTGGTACCCGGCTTAACTGGCTTGTGGCAGGTATCAGGCCGCAGTAACCTGCCTTTTGATAAATGGCTTGAGCTGGATTTAACTTACATTGATCATTGGTCATTCAAACTCGATATGACCATTTTAATCAAAACCATTCCCGTGATTCTCAAAGGTGAAGGGGCTGTCTAGTGAGTGAACTCAATACCGTTAACATCCTGGGTACTCCAGTACATACACTCACACAAGTACAAGCTTTGGATCACTTAGAGCAAGCAATTGAGCAACGACGCAACGTTCATATTGGCGTGGTAAACGCGGCTAAACTAGTCAATATGGGACGCGACCCTGTATTGAGAGAGTCTGTTTTAGCTTCTGATTTGATTTTGCCCGATGGTATCGCGGTGGTTTGGGCCAGTAAGCTCTTAGGCACACCACTGAAAGAGCGAGTCACAGGTATTGATCTGATGAATGGCCTATTGGCTCGAGGGCAAAGCAAGGGCTTTCGAGTTTACTGCCTCGGCGCCACTGAAGAAGTTTCTGCAAAAGTTGAGCAAGAAATTAACCGCCTCTACCCCGGAACCATCGTCGCTGGCCGGCGCAATGGCTACTTTGATGACTCAGAAGAAGCAGCGATTGCACAAGATATAGCCAACAGTAAGGCGGATATTCTCTTTGTTGCCATCACCTCTCCGAAAAAAGAACGCTTTATGGCAAAATGGAATGAGACCATGCAAGTTCCCATTGTACATGGTGTCGGTGGCTCATTTGATGTCATGGCAGGAGTGGTAGAGAGAGCGCCTGAGTCGTGGCAAAAACTTGGCCTTGAATGGTTGTACCGGGTGAAACAAGAGCCAAGGCGCCTATGGAAGCGCTACTTAGTGACCAATACCCGCTTTATCTGGCAACTTTTAAAGGCATTTGTTCGCCAGAGAATATTACGAAAGCCCGCTCTTCAATACACTACAGACTAACTAGAGGCAATTATGACCCAGCCCCCAATGAAAGCCATTATTCTAGCCGGTGGTAAAGGTACGAGATTAAGGCCCTTAACCGCGGTGTTTCCAAAGCCCTTGGTACCTCTCGGACACAAACCCATCATCGAGGTATTACTATCAAAGATCAAAAATGCGAGCCTAACAGATGTCACCATTTCCACCGGTTACCTCGCTGAACTCGTCATGGCCGTATGTGGTGATGGTTCAAAATTTGGTCTCGATATCAAGTACACTCATGAGGAGTCTCCACTAGGAACGGCGGGACCGCTGGGCTTGATGGATCTGGGCGATGAAGACATCATCATCATGAATGGCGACCTACTAACCACGCTTAACTTCAATAATTTTATGGCCTATCATCGGGAACAAAAAGCCGATGTCACTATTGCTATACACGCGCGCAACGTCAAAATCGATTTTGGTGTGGTCGATATGGATAGCAATGGGCAATTCGTAGGTTTTAGAGAAAAACCAACCTTTGATTATGATGTCAGTATGGGGGTTAATATCCTCTCCGCTAAGGCTCGCGAACTCATCAGCGCGAACGAATACCTGGATATGCCCGATCTAATTTTAAAAGTTCATGAGAGTGGTGGCAAAGTCTGCTGTTACCGGGAAGAGTGCTACTGGCTCGATATTGGCCGAATGGATGATTACGCCCAAGCACAGAAAGATTTTGAAAACAACGAAATAGAATTTATTGGATCTTAAATGACTGACACGATTTGGATAACTGGCGCCACCAGTTTTACTGGCCAACATTTGATTCCGTACTTGCGGGAACACTACCCCAACGCTGAACTAGCAGGCACTGGTAGAGCAACCGGTGAACACTTAAAACTCGACCATTATCACGCTTGCGACCTAGCAAGCCTCGACCACGGGATGACCAAGCAATTTGCGGAGCGCCCGCCAGAGTTGTTGATCCACCTGGCGTCTGCCATGCCACCTAATGAAGAAGACACACTCTGGCGGACCAATGTGCAAGCTAGTTACCATTTACTTACCGCTCTATTTGAAAGTGGCCAACATGCCAACTGCAAAGTACTTAATGTCAGCTCGGCCGCTGAGTATCATCGCCAAACCAGTGATGCGCACAAAGAAGATGATTGTGCCGTAGGCTTTACGCCCTATGGTAAATCCAAGGCTGCACAAACCCGCTTGATGCTATCTTTATCGAAAGAGCTGGGGATCGACTGTCGTATCGCCCGCCCCTTCAACCTACTCGGCCCAGGTCTTGCCAAAACCTTTGTGGCTGGTCGCATTTGCGATCAACTCAAGCAAGGGCTTAGTAGCATCCAGTTAGGTAACTTGACGCCAGAGCGCGATTTCGTCGATGTACGCGATGCCATCGTGGCTTATGACGATATCGTCAACTATGGCCAAGCCTATGAAATTTATAATGTTTGCCACGGCGTGCCCACACAAATACAAACCCTGGTTGACCTGGCACTTGCTTCGCTAGAGACACCGCCAACCATTGAATACGATGAAGCGATTGGCGGACGTAGCGAGCTTAACCGAGTGTTTGGCAGCAATGATAAGCTCTGCGCCTTAAACAACTGGCAGCCCAACTATAGCCTAGAAGATTCATTGAATGACATGATGGCTCATGCTTGATCCATTTAGCGTTAAGTATGACGTTTGCTTTGTCGGCCTAAAGTGTTACGACCTATTGCGCAACGCACCCGTCCCTAAATACTTGGGAGGCATAGAGCGCGCGCTTGTGAGCCTGGCTAAGGGCATGACTCAAAAAGGTTATAAGGTGGCTTTTATCGTCTATGATGAAGGCCAGGATGCGGTTATTGAGCATGGCGGTATCACCGTGTTTAGAGCTTATAAGCCCAAAGCCGGCATCAAGTTTTTAAGGCTGATTCACCCCCAAGCCACGGCACTAAATCGCCTACTCAAGCGCATTAAATCAGACAAGGTCATTCAAATGGGCGCGGGCATTGAAATGAGCTTTTCGGCGCGCCCAGTCAAACAAACCGCGAGTGATTTTATCTACATCATCGCCAGCAACAGCGACTGCCAACCAGACTTACCCCTGGTCAGCACCCAACATGAAAAGCTCATTTATAAATACGGACTTCGCTGGGCCGATGTGATCGTAGCTCAATCAAAGCACCAACAAACCCTCATGAAAAATCACTTTGGCTATGATTCACAAGTGATCCCCATGCCCCACTATATTGAGCACCCCAGCAATGCTCAAACAAGGCAGCTTAATGACAAGCCATCGGTATTATGGGTGGGGCGCATTATTGAAGTGAAGCGCTTGGAACTACTCCTGGATTTAGCCGAGCAAAAGCCAGACACCCATTTTCACGTAGTGGGCGCCGCCAACGAGGCCTCGGAATACGCCACAGCTCAAACACAAAGAGCACACTCCCTCAGTAATGTCACCTATCACGGTAAAGTGAGTGATGACCAGTTATATCAACTCTTCACCCAATGCGACATCCTAGCCTGCACCTCATCACTCGAAGGCTTCCCCATGGCCTTTATCGAAGCTTGGTATTTTGGCATGCCAGTACTAACCACCTTTGACCCGGATGACATTGTACAAAATAACCAGCTTGGCGTGGTCGCCAGCGATCTAGCTAGCCTTCAAGCGGGTTTAGAGGCGCTCACTCAAGGCTTGGAGCACTACCGAAAAATGAGTAGTATTGCGTGTGATTTCTATCACGCTCATTATTCGGTGGATGCGGTTATTCCTCAGTATATTTCATTGGGCAAGTGATTGTATTCAAGCGAATTGAGTTTTAGATGCTAACAGACACCTCCTCGCGGAGAACAATTTATTACTCAGTCCCCATATGTCTCACCAAAGCATAATAATTTTATTTGTTTCGTTGAACTAAGCTAAACCAGTTCCCTGAGTTATCTTTACCCATAGCTTCGACGCCATAAAGCTGCTCTATGGGCGGCTGGGTAAACTCTACCCCTTTGGCAACAAGCTCTTCGTATGTTTTTTGACAATTTTCCGTTTCAAAAACACCCACCCCAAATGCACCTTCTTTAATTAAACTTCGTATTTTTTCAGCTGAGTCTCTGGTAAACATTGGTCCTTCTTTCGGCTCAGCCAATACCAACTCAAGCCGCTGTGATTTAGATTTTGGATATACAGTTAACCAACGGAAGTCTCCTTCTACTGTCATATCATCACCAACCTCGAACACCAGCTTGTTTTTATAAAAATCAAGGGCCACTTCTTGGTTAAGTACATATACTGTTACATGCGCTATAGATGTAATCATCTCTATACTCCTAATCGTTAAATATTCCTTATTTTATAGAAAGAATCCAAATCATATTTCTCCAATATTGCTCAATTAGCCGATTTTCCCAAAAAATGATGCGCATAACAGGCAGGTATAGCCTGTGATGGAAAACGAAAAGCTTCAGCAGACAAAGCCCACAATTTACGGCGATATAAAGTTGGAGCCATGCCGACTTGCTTGAGAAACAATGAAGAAAAACTGCCAAGGCTTACATACCCCACTCGCTCGCAAACCTCAGAAATACTTAAATTTTCCATAACAAGCATTTTCTTAGCCTTTTCGACTCTAATCCGAATCAAGAATTCATTTGGTGTTTCACCATAAACTTTCTTGAAAACACGCAAAAAATGATAGGGAGACATATTTGCGCAATTTGCAACACGGGATAAGTTAAACGGAACGAGGTAATTATCCGCTATATAATCCCTACCAGCAGCCAATCTTTCAGATTTATAGTTCGTAACCATAAAATATATCTCTTAGCCTACTTACAAATAGTCATTTTCATCGGGGACAGGCACCCTAACATTGTTGCACTCCAAATTAAAGTCAAGAGGGATTGCCGTAGATTTACTTAGCTCCCTACTGCGATTTTCAGGATTTCTTTTCGTGGTGCCAATCTTCAACAGATCGTACTTTAACGATTCATTGCTTAGTATGTATATATACCCTTGACTCATAGCAATCTAACTGTTACCAATTAATTGGCACATTGCTTGATGTATTTCCCAAAAACTTGTTGGAATTTCGAAACTCTATCCAGCATCCATGAATGATATTGCTCCCAACTTTCTTGACTGGATAAGCTGCCACTGGAAATAAGCTTAATTCTACTTGCTTTCTTTTCTGGCAATTCTTCCCATTCAAGCTGTTCCATTAGCTCAGCTTCAATTTTTTCTTTTTGCTCATGTAATGCAGAGAATAATTGCTTAGAGTCAGGAATGTATATTTGACAAGCCATTTGTTCAGATTGGCTGTTTACTGTTAATACTATGTGAGTATTTGAAAAGCCAAAACTAATATCGTACCAGTGTTGAGGATACGCCTTACGAAGCTTGATTGTTCCATTGTTTTCCTGAACATATTCCTTGAATTTTTTCCAAAATTCTAATTGCAATAGCTTGGTATCAGATAATTCGCTTTGTGTAGTGACTTTCTTAACCGCCTTCGCCCAATCATTTGGCTTGGCAATAACCTGAAACTTCGGTGCATATGGAGAATTTGAAATTTTCCATACTTCCATTTGAATAGCGAAAATATTGATATTTGAATCAGTATGCTCATTAAGCCAATCAACCGCCTGCTTATGTTCATCTCGAACACTTTTTACAATCCAGACAATGATTTCAGCATCAAAGCCAGAAGCGTAGGTGATGATTTTACCTAAGTGATCATGATCTGTTGATTCAAGCTGATTTTCTATAACGATTTTTTTCCCTGTATTTTCTTCTTCGGCCAATATGTCAACATTGAAATTGCCAACACTTGCTTCTGTTTGTATTAGCGATATATCGATTCCTATTTCATCGCTCAAAAGCTCAAGGTTTTCGGGTTTCGCTAGCCAGTTTGTAAAATCCAGAGCTTCATGCTTCCAAACTTCTCTCAAATCAACTTTTTCAAGCTTCGATAATTGCATACTCTCGCTCCTTTTCACACTTTTAACAGTACCTGTCCTTGATGTTTTTGTCTGTCCTTGATATTTAAACTGGGCTTGCCGGTTCCCCAGAAAGCAATTGTTATGCATTTTTTAGTACTTTATTACTTCTTGCGTAGGTGCATTGACTAAAGATGCTCTTTGCTCTTCCAGAAATGGAGCACCTTTAACTCTGTCATAGAGTTTTAGTAATCTGCTTTTTGCTCTCTGAATCACTACTTGATAATCCATAGGTTGAATAATACACCTATCATTATTTTCCTTTCTTACTCCCCGTTCGATTGGGTCTACTTCACTACCAAGGACAAAGCATGTGACTCTGGTATTTTGGTCTATCAGGCCATTCTTGAGCAATTCACTTACATAGCGCCAACACTGACCTTTTTCATCTGTACTAATTGGTACCCCTGGCTTTTTAAGTTCCACAACTACAAGCCTATCAACCCCTATCTCTCCTCCCTCCTCGTCATAGGTTGGGTAGGAATACGCACCAACAGAGCTGTCTGTCAAAATAGCAAAGTCTGGGCGATTTCTAGTACCTTTCTCGTTTGAGTTGAATAGCTTCTGTATTACCTTCGTCATTCCCTCATTTGAAGTAAACTCTATAGTTTCAAATTCAGGACCAAATATCCATAATCCTTGGTGAAACAGAGGCTGAAGATCTTGGACTTCTCGGGTATTTGTATCAAAAACCCGTTCTCTCAACTCATCAAGAATTCTAAGCCTCAACTGCAACTCGTCGAGAACTTCCTTCGCTAGATCTAAACTCCACTCTGATAAAATAGTATGCAGATTATCAATTTGACTTGAATCAAGCTCATGCAGCTTGCTAATAAGTGCATACTTAGTATCTGATTGCTCCATCGCGACTAGAACACCTGCCATTTTTGAAAGGTCTTTCTCTGTAATCGAAGTACACTCTTCCTGTACTTTCGACACAAAATCCTCCCATCTCTCCGCTCTCAGTGGGGTTAGTGTTTGTAGCTTATCCCGATGAGTACTCTTAATATTATCAAGAGTCTGTTTTCTTTTTTGTTTCGTTTGCCCCAGCAGATGCGCTTTCACGAACGCAAAAACTTCGTCCCTGGCCTCTACAAATTCCTCACTTTCTATAAATCCAGTCCAGTCCTTTTTAACATGAGGGCTCAAAAAATCTGACTCTATGATAAAGGTATGTCGTTTTGCCTCTTTGCTTCTCCCATCGACGATTTCTTCCAGACCGTAGTTCTTCCAGTTCGACTCCCCAACCAAACGCCCCTTTACATGCCACGCAACCCCATGTTGCTTAGTAGTCTTATCAGATTCTTGCGTATCAATGATTATTACGCTAATCTCATTACCAGACCCAAGAATCAAGGTCTCTTCTAATATGTTCGACTCAGGTATATGGAAAAATTTAACCTTCTCCCCATTCACACAGCATGAAAATGAGGGATCGGTCAGAAACCTCATTCCGATTTCTGCACAAATTTGATCTTCTTTTACTCTTATCCCAGATGGAGCATCCACATAAACCCTTGTACCTTGCTTTCGATCCTTTATAGGCTCGTGCTTTTCCAGTGTAAAAGGAACCTCACCCGATCCTACTTTTACTTCGTAGAGAATGGATTCACCGTTCTTAGATGACTCCACAAAGTATTTCTCACCAAAACAAAAGCCTGAAAACCTACCGACCCCATTCCTACCAAAAACTGACCTAATTTTGTCATTTACTACAACTGTTTCTCCCTGAACTTCTGTTCTATCGTAGGCAAGAGTACGCCAGCGAGATAAGAACTCTTTTTCGGTCAGCCCTTCGCCATCATCTTCGATAGAAAAGTAGAGTTCGTTCTCAGAAGTCGGCCATATTATTTTTACTTCTTGTGCTCCTGCGTCCCAGGCATTCGCTATTAATTCCAAGATAGCGACTTTGGGATCATAAAGAATATGTTTACCAACAAACTTTTCTAAGAACTTAGGGCCAAAAAGGCATGACTGTTCCATTATCCCCCCACCTTTGAATTTACGTAATGCATAACGTTTAAATCACCGGCAGAAAAACCAGAGCGAAGCGGCGGTTTTGATGTCGGATGGCTTTCATTGTTGAACCAAGCCGCGTAGCGGCAGCCTAAAGAGAGTCTCCTGCTCCAGCCGATAAACACCTTGAATCCCTTCCATGTCGGAAGGACCAAACAAGGCGATTATTATGCAAAAACGAGAGACTCAAAAATTTGAGCGTCTTTACGCTCAATTCCTCAAAACCCTCAAGCCAAAGGTATTACCAATCCACCATAGAAGCGTATACCTACTCCCTTCGACGATGTGCCGTAGTTTCATCAAGGACAGGCACTCTAACATTCACAGATTACACCAAACTTTATTTACCTGTCACCAACAAATCCAAAGCAAGGAAGCCACTATGACCAAAGCTCGCAAAGATTTAATTACCATCAAGTCTGAGGCAAGGTCACACCCGTCTGCCCTTGGTACTTCCCACCTCGATCCTTATAAGACACATCACACACTTCATCAGATTCAAAAAATAACATCTGAGCCACACCTTCATTGGCGTAGATTTTAGCAGGCAGTGGTGTGGTATTTGAAAACTCTAGGGTCACATGCCCTTCCCACTCTGGTTCTAACGGCGTCACGTTCACGATAATGCCGCAGCGTGCGTAGGTGGATTTACCCAAACACACCGTTAGCACATTACGTGGTATGCGGAAGTACTCCACCGTTCTGGCCAAGGCAAAGGAGTTGGGCGGGATGATGCAGACATCGCTTTTGACATCGACAAAGCTATTGTCATCGAAGTTTTTAGGGTCGACAATCGCGGAGTGCACATTGGTGAAGATCTTAAACTCATCCGCGCAGCGAACGTCGTAACCATAGCTTGAGGTACCATAAGAGATCAGCCGCTCGCCTTTCTCGTTGGTACGAATTTGGTTGCCTTCAAAAGGCTCTATCATTCGGTGTTGATCCGCCATTCGGCGCATCCAATGATCTGACTTAATACTCATTTGCTTCCTCAATCATCAGTAATAGTTATGGTGGGGCCGGGTTTGGCCGCCAAGGTATTGAGCCATAGCTCGGCCGCGAGCCTGTTGGCAATGTGGAAATACTGTTGGGCAATGGCGCCCTCTGGGTTGGCGACCACGGTCGGCTTGCCGGAGTCCGCCTGTAAACGGATATCGCGATCCAGCGCCAGGCCTCCTAAAAAGGGTACCTGATAGTCAGCCGCTATGCGCTCGCCACCACCTTCACCAAAAATGGAATCGTGATGACCGCACTGGGAGCAAATATGCACCGACATATTTTCAATAATGCCCAACGTCGGCACAGAGACCTTGGCAAACATCTCTATGGCTTTTTTGGCATCGAGCAGGGCAATATCTTGCGGAGTGGTCACAATCGCCGCACCGCTTAAGGGCACCTGTTGTGAGAGTGTGAGCTGGATATCCCCGGTTCCGGGCGGCATATCGATCAACAAATAGTCCAGCTCACCCCAACGGGTTTGCTTGAGCATTTGCACCAAGGCGCCACTGGCCATAGGGCCACGCCATACCATGGGCGTTTTTTCAGTCACGAGATACCCCATCGACATCGATTCGATGCCATGCGCCTCAATGGGCAACATGGTATTGCCATCGACCACCTCGGGCCGGCGCTCACCAATGCCGAGCATCTGTGGTTGGCTCGGGCCGTAAATATCGGCATCCAACAAGCCCACGCGCGCGCCCTGCGCACTCAAAGCTAAAGCCAAATTCACGGCTGTGGTCGACTTGCCCACGCCGCCTTTACCAGAAGCGACAGCAATCACATGCTGTACACCCTCGATGGTTTGCTTTTTGGGGCTTGGGGCTTGCCAGCGAATATCGAGATCCAAATCATCAACGACTTTGGAGACTTGCTGCCAAACTCGCTCGCTCATCAGTTTTTTATCAACGGGATAGCCAAAACTCAAAGCCACTTGAGTCTTACTCGCATCACCATCAATGGAGTCAATCACGCCCAATTCACCCAGTGAACGGCCGGTTATCGGGTCTTGAATTTGAGATATCAGCTCAACAAGCTTGGGGATTACCACAAAACACTCCACGCAGATTAAAGGCGACATATTACTGCCTGCTCAGCAAATAGGCCAGAGGCCGCCTTGCATTTGCGAAAATCTGATCCTTATCCGCTAAAAAGTCCCTAATGACACTGAAAACAGACCTAAAAAGTGGTATACTCGCGCCCCATTTTTACGAGCTAAAGAAGGTCATTCATGAGCCAGCGGGATATTTTGGTTACCAGTGCATTGCCCTACGCCAACGGGTCGATTCACCTAGGGCATTTGGTCGAATACATTCAAACCGATATATGGGTGCGTTTTCAAAAATCGCGCGGCCATCACTGCACCTACGTCTGTGCGGACGACGCTCATGGCACCGCCATCATGCTTAAAGCGGAAGCAGAAGGCATCACGCCGGAAGAGCAAATCGCCAGGGTTCAGGCGGAGCACGAGCGCGACTTTGCGGGCTTTCATATCGGCTTTGATAATTACCACTCTACCCACTCGCCCGAAAACAAAGAGCTGGCTGAGCGAATTTACAAAAGTCTGGTGGAAAATGACCACATTGCCAGCCGCACCATTACTCAAGCTTATGATGCTGAGAAAAACTTATTCTTGGCAGACCGTTACATCAAAGGCACTTGCCCCAAATGCAAAGCCCCCGATCAGTACGGGGATAACTGTGAAGCTTGCGGCAGCACCTACTCGCCCACAGACTTGATTAATCCAATCTCGGTCATTTCAGGCACCACACCCATCGAAAAAGAAAGCGAGCATTTCTTTTTCAAATTGCCTGAGTTCAGCGACTTTTTAAAAGAGTGGACCCGCGCTGGCCATTTGCAAACTGAAGTCGCCAACAAGCTGGCCGAATGGCTGGATGGTGGTTTAATCGAGTGGGATATTTCCAGAGACGCGCCCTACTTTGGCTTTAATATTCCTGGCCATGACGACAAATACTTTTACGTCTGGCTAGACGCTCCCATGGGCTACATCGCCAGCTTCAAAAATTTATGCGATAAAACCGGCGACGATTGGTGGGATTACTGGCGCGCTGATAGCGATAAAGAGGTGTACCACTTTATCGGGAAAGACATCGTTAACTTTCACGCACTCTTTTGGCCAGCGGTACTCACTTCGGCTGGCTTTCGCACCCCCACTGGCGTGTTTGTGCATGGCTTTTTGACCATTGATGGTCAGAAGATGTCTAAACGAAGAAACACCTTTATCACGGCCCGAAGCTATCTGGATCATTTAAACCCAAATTACTTGCGCTATTACTTTGCCGCTAAGCTTTCAAACTCGGTGGATGATATTGACTTGAACCTCGAGGATTTTAAAGCGCGCGTTAACTCAGACTTGGTCGGCAAGTTTGTTAATATTGCTAGCCGCTGCCAGAAGTTCATTCACAAACTGGGCGGCCGATTGGCAGCCAGTAATCCCGAACCTGAGCGCTGGCAAACGCTAGTTGAACAGCATGACGCGATCACCGAGCACTTCGAGCAACGCGAATTCAGTCAAGCCGTTCGCAAGATTATGGCTATTGCGGATAATGCCAATGAATATATTGCCACCGAAGCCCCTTGGACGTTAGCAAAAGATCCAAATAATGATGAGCGCGTATTAACCGTATGTTCATTTGGCATTAATGCCTTCAAATTAATTGCGAGCTACTTAAAGCCAATTATTCCTGAGCTGATTCGTGAGGCGGAAGCCTTTTTAAATATCGAGTTGAGTTGGAATGAAGCTGGCACTTACTTGACTGAACACACGATTAACCCTTTTAACCCCTTACTGGATCGCGTTGACCAAACCGCGATAGACGCTATGATTGAAGCCAATAAAGCACCCGAACCCATTGCCACAGGGCCATTGGCCGATGAGCCTTTAGCGGATGAAATCGACTTTAACACCTTTGCGAAAACCGATTTGCGCATCGCCAAAATTATCAAGGCCGAGCATGTTGAGGGCGCCGATAAATTATTGAAACTCACGCTGGATCTCGGTGGTGAAACTCGCCAGGTTTTCTCGGGTATTAAAAGCGCTTATAAACCAGAGGATTTAGAAGGCCGGCTCACCGTTATGGTAGCTAATTTGGCTCCACGTAAAATGAAATTTGGAATGTCCGAAGGCATGGTTCTGGCCGCAGGCCCTGGCGAAAGTGAGATCTTTTTACTTGAGCCAGATCAAGGTGCCAAGCCTGGCATGAGGGTCATGTAGCCAATGGCTGAGCTTGCCCTCATACTGGTCAGTACCGTACTGGTCAATAACTTTGTATTGGTACAGTTCTTAGGCTTGTGCCCGTTTATGGGCGTTTCTAATAAATTGGAGACGGCCATTGGTATGGGTGCGGCCACCACCTTTGTATTAACGCTGGCTTCGATTTGCAGCTACCTCGTGCACGAATTTATTTTAGTGCCATTGTCGCTCACCTACTTAAAAACCATTGCTTTTATTTTGGTGATTGCGGTCGTGGTGCAATTTGCTAAATTATTTATCGAAAAAACCAGCCCGCTGCTTTACAGAGTGCTCGGGGTCTTCTTGCCGCTAATCACCACTAACTGCGCCGTCTTGGGTGTGGCACTGGAAAATACCAAAAAACAACACGACTTTATTGAATCCACCCTGTTTGGTTTTGGTGCCGCTTTGGGCTTTTCACTAGTACTGATTTTATTTTCCGCCATGCGTGAGCGGCTGAGCGCTGCCGATGTACCTAAACCCTTTCAAGGTGCTGCCATTGGTATGATCACCGCAGGGCTTATGTCACTGGCCTTTATGGGCTTTGCAGGTTTGGTGTAATGTTAGAATTTATTATCAACCAACCCATATTAAGTGCGATGATTGCACTCGGTGGCCTGGCCTTAATTTTTGGGGCCATTCTTGGCTTTGCGGCGGTTAAATTTAAAGTCGAAGGCGACCCCATCGTCGATCAAATCGATTCACTGCTACCGCAAACTCAGTGCGGCCAATGTGGCCACCCAGGCTGCAGGCCCTACGCCGAGGGTATTGCCAACGGCGAAGAAATCAATAAATGCCCTCCCGGCGGCCAAGCGACGATTGATGCCCTCGCCGATCTTTTAGGTGTGGAAGCACCCAGCCTCGATGAATCGCATGGTGAAGAATCTGAAGTGAAAAAAGTGGCCTATATTCGAGAAGATGAATGCATCGGCTGCACTAAATGCATTCAGGCCTGCCCCGTCGATGCCATCTTAGGCGCAGCCAAACAAATGCACACAGTCATTGCCGATGAGTGCACCGGTTGCGATCTATGCGTAGAGCCTTGCCCTGTGGACTGCATCGATATGATTCCTGTTGAGACGGGTTTAAACAACTGGCACTGGTCTAAGCCTGCCGATCTAATCGCAACGGATCGCACTCACCCTTCTGACGATCAGGCGGCCTAATATGAATGCACAAATCTGGCCTATACCCGGCGGCATCCACCCTCCGGAAAATAAACAGCAATCGACCCAAGTGCCGATTGGTGAGATTGCGCTACCCAAAGAGCTAGTACTTCCTATTGGCAATAACGAACTTAGCGTTAGTGTGGGCGATAAGGTCTTGGCGGGCCAAAAAATTGGTGAGCCCTCAAGTATTATGGGCGTAGCTATCCACGCACCCAGCTCTGGCACAATTACCGCCATTGAAAATCGCCCCCAAGCGCATGCCTCCGGCCTTGATGCACCCTCTGTAATGATCACACTCGATGGCGAGCACAACAGTATCGAGTACCAAGAAACGCCTGACTTCACTAAGGTGGAACCCGCTGAGTTAATTGATCGCATTCGCCAAGCCGGCATTGCGGGCCTTGGGGGCGCTGGCTTTCCAACAGCGATTAAGCTGCAGCCCAAGCATAAAATCGACACGCTGATTTTAAATGGCACTGAGTGCGAACCTTACATCACCGCCGATGATATGCTGATGCGCGAACGCGCTCATGATGTCGTTGCCGGTAGCCAATTACTCGCGCACATATTGGGGAACCCACGCATTGTTATTGGCATTGAAGACAATAAACCTGAGGCCATTGCCGCAGTCACCACCGCTTGCAAAGGCACACCGGTGGAAGTGATCAGCTTCCCTACCAAATACCCTTCGGGCGGTGAAAAACAATTAATACAAATTCTGACGGGCAACGAAATCCCTTCAGGCGCAATACCCGCTCACTTGGGTATTGTGGTGCAAAATGTGGGAACCGCAGCGAGCGCTTATCAAGCCATTCGCTATGGCAAGCCTTTAACCTCACGCATCACCACCGTTGTCGGTGAGTGCGTTGGCCTACAGCGCAATGTGGAGGTGTTAATTGGAACGCCCATCAAACACGTATTAGAAGCCCATCAATATAAGCCCGAACCTAAGGGGCGAGTCATTATGGGTGGGCCAATGATGGGCTTTACTCTGCAAAGTCTTGAGGCGCCGGTATTAAAAACCACGAACTGCTTACTCGCTCCCAGCAATACGGAGTTGCCTCTGCCACCACCGGCTCAGGCTTGCATTCGTTGCGGCTTATGCGCTGAGGCTTGTCCGGTAAGTTTGTTACCGCAACAACTATTTTGGTACTCCAAATCAGAAGATTACGAAAAAGCCGAACGCTACAATTTATTTGATTGCATTGAGTGCGGCGCCTGCTCTTATGTGTGCCCATCATCGATACCCTTGGTGCAATACTATCGCGCCGCCAAAGGCAATATTCGCCAAGAGCGCGCTGAAAAACGCAAAGCCGACCACGCCCGCGAGCGCTTTGAATTTAGAAAACAGCGTTTAGAGCAAGAAGAAGCTGAAAAAGAAGCAAAACGCGCAGCTCGTAAAGCGGCGGCCGAAAAGGCCAAACAGCAAGCGGCCAAAGCCAGCGCTAACGATGCACCAGCACCGGCTAAAGATGACCCAGTCGCCGCCGCAATGGCTCGAGTCGCTGCCCAAGCGAACGACCCAGCTGCACAAAAAGCCAAGCTGGAGCGCAGCGTACAAAGTGCTAAAGATCGCCTGGATAAAGCTCAAAACCGACTACTGGATGCTGACAGTGGCAACCAAGATATGCTCAAAGCACGCATAAAAGAAGCCGAAAAACGCCTGGCCGATGCCGAGCACAGTTTAAAAGGCTTTCTGGCCGATCACCCTGAACAGGCGCCAGCCGAGCAGGCAACACCTGCATCCGAAAAAGCCGACGCACCCAAAGATGCCGCGACCGCCGCCATCGAAAAAGCCAAAGCCCAAGCAGAAAAACAACAAAACTTGAGCGAAGAAGAGAAAGCTCAAGCCAAAAAAGACGCCCTGATAAAACGCCTCGATAAAGCGCGCGCGAGGCTCGCTAAGGCCCAGGAAGAGCAAGATGAAAACGTAGAAGCATTTGCAGCAGGCGTTAGCAAACTGGAAGAAAAACTGGCGGCGTTGGAGGCCGAACATGGCACTGACTAATATTAGCTCACCCCACGCCCACAATAAGCTCAAAACTCAGCAAGTGATGCTCTGGGTGGTACTCGCCACCCTGCCCGGTTTATGCGCACTCACCTATTGGTTTGGCATGGGCACGCTGGTGAATCTCGCCATTGTGATTAGCTGCTCACTCGCTTTTGAAGCTTGGTTTTTGCGTTTAAGAAAACGCCCTGTGTTATTTTACCTAAAAGACAATAGTGCACTGGTCACCGCCATTCTTTTGGGCTTGTCACTACCACCCTTCGCTCCCTGGTGGATAGCCGTATTGGGGGCCTTCTTTGCGATCGTTCTCGCAAAACAACTCTATGGCGGCCTTGGTAACAACCCCTTTAACCCAGCCATGGTGGCTTATGTGATTTTGCTGATCTCATTTACCAAAGAAATGTCTCAATGGGCGGCACCACTGGGTCTCTCCAAAGAGACGATGGGATTTGGCGATAGTTTCAATGTGATTTTCCTTGGCGGCTCAATCGACGCCTTCTCAGGCGCGACGCCGCTCGATATTATGAAACAGCGCGGTGGCGAAATCGTGGCTACCGTACTGCAAGAACAAGCGATTTTTAACCAGTCCCATATTATCAGCACCGGCTGGGAGTGGGTAAATCTCGGCTTCTTAATCGGCGGATTAGTCTTACTGTTCAAGAAAATTTTTACCTGGCATGCACCTGGCGGCATGTTACTGGGCTTAATCGTGATGGCCTTTTTGTTTGACGACGGCAGCTCCAAAAGCGGTGGCCCGGTGTTAATGCATCTACTCTCTGGCGCTACCATGCTCGGAGCCTTTTTCATCATCACTGATCCTGTTTCAGGTGCGACTAGTAACCGTGGCCGTTTTATATTTGGTATTGGTGTGGGTGTGCTCGTGTACATTATTCGAGTCTGGGGCGGCCCCTACCCAGATGCAGTGGCTTTTTCGGTATTGCTCATGAACTTTGCCGCCCCCTTTATTGATTACTACACGCCGCCAAGAACCTATGGCCACAAACAAAGCCAGACCATCGTTGGCAAAGGAAAATCCTAATGTTAGGACAATCGATTAGCAAAAACAGCTTACTGTTATTCGCCTTTGCACTGGCAACGGCCACAGTACTGGCAGGCACCTATATGGTCACCAAAGAGCCGATTGCCAAAGCCGAAAAGGTGGCCGCCGAGAAAGCCTTACTGGCCATCGTCCCCAAAAACAATATTGACAATAGTTTGCTGGATGACACCATCACCGTAGACGGCTTTAACCAAGCCATACACTTAGCCAAAAAAGATGGTCAAGTGATCACCGCCATCATCCCAACAGTCGCACCCGAAGGCTACAGTGGCGATATTAAATTGCTGATTGGCGTCAATGCCGATGGCACCATTGCTGGCGTTCGAGCACTTAAACACAAAGAAACCCCGGGCCTGGGTGATAAAATCGATTTAGAAAAAAGCGATTGGATTTTATCATTTAATGGCCGCTCACTGGCGAACACTGCCGATAAAGCCTGGGCCGTCAAAAAGGAAGGCGGCGAATTCGATGCCTTCAGTGGCGCGACCATTACCCCAAGGGCTGTCGTCAACCACATTCATCAAGTACTCAAAGATGTAGAAACTCATCGCAGCACAATTTTTGGAGCCAACCATGAGTGATGCCAACTACAAAGAATTAACACGCAATGGCCTCTGGTCAAACAACCCCGCTCTAGTGCAACTGCTGGGCCTATGCCCCTTGCTCGCGGTCAGCGGCAGCATGGTCAATGCATTGGGCCTGGGCCTCGCCACCATGATGGTGTTGGTCGGCTCCAACGTCACCGTCTCACTGATTCGCTCGATCGTGAGCGATGCTATCAAACTACCTGCGTTCGTCATGATTATCGCGAGCTTAACTACTTGTACCGAACTGCTGATGCAAGCCTACACTTATGAGCTGTATCAAATACTTGGCATCTTCATCCCGTTGATCGTCACCAACTGTGCCATCCTCGGCCGAGCCGATGCCTATGCCTGCAAAAACCCAGTGCTCCCCTCACTGGTCGACGGTTTTATGATGGGCTTAGGCTTCTTACTGGTGCTGCTTGTTATCGGTGCCATACGTGAATTAATTGGCAACGGCACATTGCTAGCCAACATGCATCTACTCTTTGGCGAATCCGCCCGAGCACTGGAAATTAACGTCTTCGGTGAAAACTACCGAGGTATGCTCGTCGCTATCTTGCCACCGGGCGCCTTTATCGTGACCGGCTTATTGATCGCTTTGAAAAATTGCATTGATGAGCAGATTAAACAACGAGAAGCAGCTCGTAAGCCTGAAGTGGTGAAAGGCAGTAAGCGCGTTAGGACTACTGGGGCGATTGGTTAAGCTCTAGCAATAGCGGTATTATTAGCAGTTCCAATTTACAAATAACTGCATTTTTATTATTGGTGGAACCGGATTTATTATCTTAGATTCTGGTTCACAGAAGTTTTATCGTAAGCGCCAAAGCAATCACACACTACCCACGATGATTTAATCGCCCTACATTACTGTTTTGACTATTCAAAAGAGGTTAACCCATGAAAAAACGTAGCGATGATCAATGGCGCGAGCTGGTGA
>CAXQRU010000011.1:0-16472 GCA_964226685.1 Polaribacter sp.
GCTTCGATTATGATTATTTTAGTAATTATTCTTATTCTGTGTTTTTTTTGTAGGTTAAATATTAATCTCAACTATTGCATGATGGCAATGGCATTTAGGGTGCGATCTAGACTATATCTAATGTAAAGTATAAAATCTTTAATGTTTTTTGATCAAATCGGTTATTGTCTGTCGTTGGTATGGGATTGTGATGACAATCACAATTTGAGTCTTATTATGCATATTCCCAAAAAGTTTCAACAAGAAGATCAAGATCAACTGCGAACTTTAATTGAGCGTTGGCCCTTAGGAACCTTAGTCACCCCTGAATTGGAGGCCAATCATATTCCGTTTGTAATCATGGCCATTCAAGATAGGTATATTTTGCAGGGCCATATCGCGAAAGTAAATCCCCTATGGCAAAGTGCAATTTATTAAAAATAAACATCAAAAGCAATAGCGATGAAGATTTTAACCTAACGGTTGAGATGGAATTTGTCAATCCCAGAAAAGTCATCACGCCAATTGGAGTATTTGACTTTGGTGGCCCCAAAGGTAAGGTTTCACAGTGGGTTCGTTATTGTGGGCGGTTACTCAATAGAATTTAAGGCTAGTTTTTGGTTTATTGTCAGTGAATAAAAAAGGGGAGCAAAGCTCCCCTTTTTGACGTAAGCTACAATATTACTTGTTCTTAGCCGCTTTACGCGCTTTGGCTTCTGCAATAACTGTCTCTGATACTTGTGCAGGACAGGGTAGGTAGTGCGAGAATTCCATTGAGAATTGGCCGCGACCTGAAGTCATGGTGCGTAGTGTCCCAATGTAACCAAACATTTCTGAAAGCGGTACGTTAGCTTTAATGCGAACCCCAGTAGTGCCTTTCTCTTGGTCATTGATCATGCCGCGACGACGGTTAAGATCACCAATAACGTCACCGACGTGATCGTCTGGAGTGAACACGTCCACCTTCATGATCGGCTCAATCAACTGAGGGCCAGCTTTTGGCATAGACTGGCGGAAAGCGCCTTTAGCGGCGATTTCAAAGGCAATGGCTGACGAGTCAACGGCGTGGTAGCTACCATCAAATAGTTCAACTTCAACGTCCAAGACGGGGAAGCCGGCTAGTGGGCCTTCATCCATCATGCCTTTAAAGCCTTTTTCAATAGCAGGGAAGAATTCTTTAGGAACGTTACCGCCTACAACCGTAGAGGTAAAGTTAAAGCCGCTGCCAGGCTCACCAGGTCTGATACGATAATCGATCTTACCAAACTGTCCAGAACCGCCCGATTGCTTCTTGTGGGTATAGCTGTCTTCGATGGCTTTGGTGATGGTTTCACGATAAGCCACTTGAGGCTGACCAACAATCAAGTCAACACCGTAGGTACGCTTAAGAATGTCCACTTTAATGTCTAAGTGAAGCTCGCCCATACCTTTAAGGATGGTTTCTCCAGATTCTTCGTCAGTTTCAACGCGGAATGTTGGATCTTCAGCGACCATTTTACCAATCGCAATACCCATTTTTTCAGAGCCGCCTTTGTCTTTCGGTGCAACGGCAATAGAAATTACAGGCTCAGGGAAAACCATGGGTTCAAGGGTGACGGGGTCTTTAGGATCGCACAGTGTGTGGCCAGTTTGCACGTTCTTCATGCCTACGATGGCAATGATGTCGCCAGCTTGAGCTGAGCTGATCTCGTTACGGTCATCAGCATGCATTTCAACCATGCGGCCAATGCGCTCGGTTTTGCCGGTAAATGAGTTTAGGATGGTGTCACCTTTGTTGAGCTTACCTGAGTAGATGCGAACGAAAGTGAGGGCGCCGAAGCGGTCATCCATAATTTTAAAGGCCAGAGCTTTTAAAGTTTCATCTGCAGATACTGTAGCGAATTTTCCTGTCTCATTGCCTTCTTCGTCAGTCAATGGTTGTGGGTCAACTTCGGTAGGGCTAGGTAGGTAGTCCACGACGGCATCCAGCACTAACTGAATCCCTTTGTTTTTAAACGCTGAACCACAGAAGGTTGGGAAGAAGTCTAGCGCGATGGTGCCTTTGCGAATACAACGCTTGATGTCGTCTATAGAAGGCTCTTCGCCATCCATATAGGCCATCATCAGCTCATCGTCTTGCTCAACAGCCATTTCAATCAATTTTTCGCGATACTCAGCCACTTGATCAAGCATGTCAGCAGGAATTTCTTTTTCTTCATAATTCTCTGGGAGGCCTGAGTTGTCCCATATATAAGCTTTCTGAGTGAGAACGTCCACAACGCCGACGAAGTCATCTTCACGGCCAATAGGTAATGTCATAACCAGAGGGTTAGCACCTAATACACGCTTAACTTGACCCACTACGCGCAAGAAGTCGGCGCCCATGCGGTCTAGTTTGTTGACGAAGATGATACGAGCAACTTCTGATTCGTTAGCGTAGCGCCAGTTAGTTTCTGACTGAGGCTCAACACCGCCAGAACCACAGAATACACCAATGCCGCCGTCGAGTACTTTTAGCGAACGGTAAACTTCTACGGTGAAGTCAACGTGGCCAGGGGTATCGATAATGTTGAAACGGTGGTCTTTCCAAAAACAAGTGGTAGCAGCGGATTGGATAGTAATGCCGCGCTCTTGTTCTTGTGCCATAAAGTCAGTGGTGGCGGCACCATCGTGCACTTCCCCAGTCTTATGGATCTTACCGGTTAATTTAAGAATACGTTCTGTGGTAGTAGTTTTGCCGGCGTCAACGTGGGCAAAAATACCGATATTTCTGTAGCGTGATAAATCAGTCATTGGTGGTTACTCATCAGATTGTGCAAAAATAGCGGCGCATTATACAGGAGTTATCAAGGTTTGTTGAGTGCTAAGCTTGATTTTGTTGTTTGATCGATAGTTGTGCATCTTTTATTATGTAATTCAATGAGTTATAAATTGATTGACAGATCACTTGTTTTTGTTACATTTTGCGCCATTGGTGGGGCTGTGGCTTCACTGCTTTTACTTAGGATTGGATCTGGCTTTTAGAAGAAGCCAAATTGGAGAAATGTATGAATAAATTGTTTTCAGCCCTGTTTGCTCTGGGTTGCTCTGTTTCTATGCAGGCCAATGCTTGTGTTGATCAGCTAGATGCAAATAATTCCTGTCGCATTCGAGCGACAATTCCTTATGAGTCTGGTTATGGTGCGGGGGATATAAAAGTCTATCCTGCCTCAGGTTACTCTCGTCCAACTTATAATAAGACCATCGTGCTTATTTCAGGTTATGACCCTCAAAATGTATTTAGTTTTGAGGAGATTTATAAAGATTCCAACCAATTTGGTCTATTAACTAATTTGTCTAGCCGGGGCTATGACCTAGTCATCTTCAAGCCAGCTAATAGTAATGACTATATTCAGCGAAATGCGTTCGCCACGGTTGAATTGCTTAAGCGTTTGCAAAACAGCCAGGATGTGAGAGTAGTAGGCCTCAGTCAGGGCGGTGTCATCGCCAAATACGCATTGTATTATATGAATGAACATAACATTAACCATTCGGTTAATGCGTTTGTTTCCTTTGATGCACCTCATCAGGGTGCTCATGTGCCAATGGGACTACAAATGATCCCTGTGTTTTTTGATGATGCAGCGGATGCCATCAAGCGCAGTACCAGCAAAATTGGTCTTTTTGGTTTCCGTATGCCAGATCTTGAGTTCGTTGCACCTTTGGTTGTTGATATGGGGACAGAAGAGCTGAATCAGGCTCAATCCTTGGCTAGCATGTTGAGTGAGCAATATTTGACGACCTCAGCGGCCAGGCAGTTGTTGAGTCAACATTACAGCCAAGGTTTATATGATTACTATGGTCAGGCGGCCACCGATGCCGTTAGAGCGTTGGAAAAAGATCAACTAAGTCGTTATGGCGGTAGCGCTTGGAATCGGGGCGATTCGGATAGCGAGCAGATGGTAGCGTGGTCGTGTGCAGAGTGGGATCGCCGTGCTTCGGGTTATGGTGATGATGTGCCTACGGTTCCACAAGCTTGCTCTTTCCTAAAAAGCAGGAGAATTTCCTATGGTGATTCCTATTGTGAGTCGCTTCATAAAGCTTGGCAGTTGAATGCGTTTAACGTTTATAGTGATGCCTATAGCGACCCCTATGGCCAAAATGAGTGTGCTCCTAGTTTGGCGCTCTTCAAGCAAAGAGATGAGGCTAAAGTTGAGGCCGATAAAACGAATCGGCTCCAGCAAAATTTACAGCGTGAATTGGCTAATATGAAGAAAGGGTATGGTGATGTTTATGCAGTTGCTATAACCAATGGAAATTTGGCTGGCAGAAAGCTCAATATAGTCCCTGGCCAATCTTACTTGTCTTACACTAGTCAAACTTATAAAGACGTCACGTTTTATGTGAATGTGAATGCATATTCACCTACAGGGACCTTTTTCTATGGAAGGGCCAGAGCACCCCAAACAACCAATTTGCTCAGCGGTGGTCGCAAAAATGTGTTAGTCACAGATATCAAAGGTACCCAATACGGGGAGTTTTTGGATGCTGAGTCAGGTGGCTATATGGATTTCCCGTTAGTGTTTGCCGAATTATATAATTCAGCAGCAGGCGCCACATTTGGCAATATGCAAATGAAGATCCCAAGGCATAGCTTTATCAGCATGTGTAGTGCATTGGATGTGCCTTTGGTTGGTTGTAGTTTTAATAGTGCAGAAGATGCAGCTCGGTTTTCACCGTTTGATAAAGTGTATGCAGCTAGCACTTCGGCTTCAACTCAACACCTGCAGTTAACGTCGTATTTATCTAATGGTATCTTCGAGGCTATGACAACTCCAGTGGGTGCCTTTGTGGGTACACAGCAGCAGGCTGTATTGGATGATACACCCCCTGAGCCTGTAGCGTATGGTGCGGTTGGCGGCTCTGGTGGAACTGCATTTGATGATACCATTAAGCGCCCCGGCTTTAGAATTGCCTCGGTAACCGTGCGAAGTGGCAAGCGTGTGGATGCGATTCAGGTCACCTATGCAGATCCGGATGGTCGATTGCAACCACAGCCTCAGCGCGGTGGCAATGGCGGTCGAGCCACTACCATTAGCTTGTCTGAAGGTGAACAAATTGTCGATGTATCGGGTATATCGAGTTCAGGCCGTATTCATCGTCTAACCATAAAAACCAGCAAGGGTCGAACTTTTACCTTTGGCCGGGGAACTAGCGGTACAAGTTTCCAATTCTCAGGTAATGTGATTGGCTTTTTCGGCCGCTCTGGTCGAGAGCTAGATGCGATTGGTGTTTGGGTTCAGCCATAGTTAAATTGGCACATGCTGCTAGTCAGTATGTGCCAATTTTCATAACTTTGATACACTGGCGATGTGTATTCGCAAATGTATTAGAGGAGATGTCTGTTTGTGGTCTGATTTTGATGTGCTCAATGCACTGAATTTTTCATCAAGTTGTATCACTCAGGCTGATCTTGTTTATGGCCCAAAGCCTCGGCATAAATTGGATGTCTTTAGAGCCAAGCAAGCATCTTCGATTACCATCGTCTTTTTGTATGGTGGGAATTGGCGAAAAGGCAACAAAGTCGATTATCGTTATGTGGGCACCAGTCTTGCCAGGCGTAATATTAATGCCGTATTAATTGATTATCGTCTGTACCCAGAGGTTGTTTTTCCTGAATTCATTCATGATGCACAAATGGCGGTTAATTGGGTGTTTGGTCATGGTGAAGAGCTTTTTGGTCAAGCGCAGAAAGTCTTTTTAATGGGGCACTCCGCTGGCGCTCATATCGCTGCGAACGTGGCGTATCAAACGATATTTGCACCTAATTATCCCGTCGATGGTTTTATTGGTCTTTCAGGCCCTTATCTAAAATTTTTGCCCACTCAATCAGAGGATTTAAAACAAATCTTTGGGCAAGAACCTTGCATGCAAACTCAGGGTTTGATTGACGCAAAATTAATGCCTGATTGTTTGCCAAAAGCGCTACTGGTTCATGGAGAGAGTGATCAAATTGTCTTGCCAAGAGAGTCTCGAGCGTTCGCCGAACTTTTGATGACAAGGGGCGCCAGTGTTGATTTAAAACTGTTTTCTGGGAAGGGGCATGCGGTCATTGCGGCATCACTGGCAACGATACTTAGCTGGCGTTTGCCGATTTTAAAAGAGATTGAGCAGTTTGTTTTTCAATAATGAAATGGTTTTGTGAAGTGGCTTTGGTTTTTAAGTTTTTGTGCCTTGACGCCCCTAATGATCCTTTTTATACTCGCAAAAAATTCGATAAAAGGACTTGCTATGTCTATTTCAAAAACATTGTATTTATCACAGTTACCTACGGAGCAGTTATCAGTTCTAGCCAAACGTTACCGGCGTTTTTGGGTAGCATTTTTGTTGGTGTTATTTTTCATGATATTGCTGTTATCCGGTGTCGCGAGTTTTGCCAAAGTTTGGGTGGAGACCCATGATGTTGTCGATCCGACCCGAGCTGAACACCGTCAAGTATTGATTATGGTCGCGAGTGTCGTCGGTGCTATTGTTTTGCTTTGTGTTTGTTTCCTGATGTTTAATGCTTCTGCTTTGCGCTCTACGGTGAGGTCGGTCGCTATGGGGCATTCTCTGCCGTTTAAATCTCTGCTCAAAGAGTGTGGTAAAAATCAGCGTTATCTCAAGCGCTATTTAAAATAAGCCTTTTCAAATAAATCTCTTAATAGGTTGAAATCCCCAGGTTTTCGGTCATACTCGATGGTATGCATGACCGATTCTAGGGGGTTTCATGTCACCCAAGCCGATTCTTATAGCCCACCGTGGTTTTTCGGCGGCTTATCCTGAAAATACGCTGCTTAGCTATCGCAAAGCCTATGAATGCGGCATAAAAATGGTTGAGTTGGATCTACAGCTGACTCAAGATCATGTGCCTGTTTTGCATCACGATTTATCTTTGCAAAGAATGGCGGGGGTGGATGTCGATATCCACACCTTAACATTCAAAGAATTTATTCGATATCCCGCAAGTTTTTCGGCTCAGTTTGGTGGTCAGTTTTCGGATAATGTACCTACTGCATTTTCTGAGTTTTGCTTGTGGCTAGCTCAAAGACCAGATGTGTGTGCCTTTATCGAGTTAAAAACGGAGTCTATAGAGGCCTTTGGTGCGGACTTATTTGCTAGGCAAGTTTGGCGTTGCATTCAAGAGGCTGGGGTGGTTTCCCAGTGTGTAATCATTTCTTTTGATATTTCTGTGTTAAAGGCTTCTCGCCAGTTATCCGTTATGGCTGTTGGTTGGGTATTGCCAGAGTGGAGTTTGGTACAACAAGCGCAGGCCAATGATTTGCAACCCGAATTTTTATTCTGTAGCCGTAAGCGTTTGCCACCCAATGATGGCTCACTTTGGCCGGGGCTTTGGGAGTGGGTCGTTTACAATATCGATGACGAAGCCACCTTGGCTTTATTTTCCAATCGTCCTCGTATTCGCTATTTGGAAACCAACGAGGCAGCAAAGTTGGTTAGCTTGGTGGAGTCATTGTGAGTATGGATGTCGATATCGCCGTTATTGGTGGTGGCATTCATGGTGTGGGGGTTGCCCAGGCGGCGGCCGCAGCGGGTTATCAAACGGCACTATTTGAGCAACAATATTTGGCTTATGGTACCTCTCGTTGGTCTAGCAAATTAATTCATGGTGGTTTGCGGTATTTAGAAAGTCTAGAGATAGGTTTAGTGAGAGAGAGCTTGCGTGAGCGAGAGTTGTTGCTAAAGCTTGCCCCAGAATTAGTCACTCGCTGCGATTTTCATATCCCTATCTATCGAGAAACGAAACGTCGGCCTTGGTTGGTGCGAACGGGCCTGTGTGCCTATACCTTGCTAGCTGGATGTAAAAAAAATACCGGTTTTTCCAGTGTGCCAGCTCGCCAATGGGGTGAGTTGGATGGTTTGAATACCGAAAATTTACAAACCGTGTTTCGCTATAGCGATGCTCAAACCGATGATGCTCAATTGACTTGGGCTGTGATGAATTCAGCTCAGCAACTCGGTGCACAATTATTTTGCCCGGCCCAAGTTCAAAACCTGCATTTGATGAATGATCATGTTCGAATTGAGTATCAAATGGGTAAATCATGCAATGTCATGACCGCAAGAGCGGTCGTTAATGCTTGTGGTCCTTGGGTCAATCAATTACTTGATGTAGTGAACCCAGCTTTGCCGGCTTTGCCGATTGAGTTGGTCGGAGGGACTCATATCGAGTTGCCTGAACAGGTATCTAGCGGTTGTTATTATCTGGAAGTACCAGCGGATCGACGAGCCGTATTTGTTTTACCCTGGAAGGATCGCACCCTGGTGGGTACTACAGAAAATAGCTATCGAGGTGATCCGGCATTGGTGAGTTCTTCAATGGATTCAGTCGATTATTTGCTGAGTGTATATCGTCAATTTTTTCCCGATAACGATGATACAGTACTTGCGCATTGGTCTGGTCTTAGAGTGCTCCCTAAATCGTTTGATTCCGCGTTTAAGCGCTCTAGAGAAATTCAGCTTCCGGTGGATTGCCCTCATCAGCCTAAGTTGGTATCAATTGTTGGTGGTAAGCTTACCGGCTATCGATCGACGGCCTTAAAAGTCATGGACGTTCTTGCGCCCAGCTTACCTAAGGTTAAGCGGCGTGCACTTACGTCAGAATTGCCATTATTGGCGAACGATTACGATGTCGTGCGCAACAACTAACACCTTAGTTATCGATCAAGGAGGGCAGAGCACTCGTGCGATCGTGTTTGATTTCAGGGGCCAGGTAGTGGGTAGTCTCAGTGAGCCTGTCCCCAATGCTTTGCCTTCCGTCAAGGGTTTTATTGAGTACGATGCCGATGAGTTGGTTCTTAGTATCCGGCAATTATTGAGTCGCCTACCCAAGGCCTGGTTATCAGGCGTGACACAAGTTGCTTTTATCGCCCAGCGCTCGAGCATTATTGCCTGCAACAAAACGGGACAGGCACTTTCCCCGATGATTAGTTGGCAAGACACCCGCAACGCCCAGTGGCTCAAGGAGCAGCCCTGGCTTGAAGAGGCGGGCCAACGCATTGGCTTTCCTGTCAATGCCCATGGTGGCGCCAGTAAAATGCGTTGGCTGCTTGATCATGATCGAGTCCTCAATGAGTACGCCCAAAAACAGGAATTACTGTTTATGCCCTGGGGTGCGTATTGTTTGCAGCGCTTAGCCCAGGCTTTTTTGCCGGTGACAGATCCCATCCTTGCTTCAAAAACATTATTGAGTGCCTATGGTGGTTGCGATTGGTCTGATCAATTGCTAGATTTTTTTGGTATTGAATCGTCGCTGTTACCTAAGATTATGCCGAGTGAATATCACTATGGCGAGATGGAATGTGCGAATAAAATATTGCCGGTAATGTTATTGGGGGGCGATCAAAATTTTTTGAGTTGTGCCTATGGTCAAGCCGCTCATCAAACCCATCTCTTTGTGAATATCGGTACGGGTGCATTCATTCAAGGGGCCGGTACCAATGGGCACCCCAATTTACTGCGTACAGCCGTTGCCATAGATGAGAGCGGCCCTTGTCTGCCGCTCTTGGAAGGCACGGTTAACTCTGCCGCGAGTGCGATTGATGAGTACCAACAAGTAGCTCAATGTACTTATACCAACGATCAGCTGAACGAGATTTTGGAGCGAGAGATAAACGCTCCAGTTTTTATCAACACGTCCAAAGGAGTGGGTTCACCCTACTGGCAGGCCAGCACCCCGAATCGTTTTTTAATGGTTCCAGAGACGACAGAGCAAGCGATGTTGGCGGTTATCGAAAGTATTTTGTTTTTGATGGCATTGAATATCCGTTTGATTCGGGAGGCAAGCCCCAATATATCAACCATTTTAATCAGCGGTGGTTTGTCTAAATTAAATGGTTTGTGTCAGCGTTTATCGACATTGACGGCGTTACCGGTCAAGCGCTGTGATGATCAAGAGGCCTCAGCGCGAGGCGCGGCCATGTACTTAGGTGAAATGGTTGAAAGTATCACAGGTGATGCCGATGATTTTTTCCCAGCCGACATGAGTCTTGAATGCCGTGAAAAAATGCACGAACGCTTTCAACAATTTATAGAAGCCATGGGCTAACTATTTTCAATCGGGTCGACATCAATATGCCAGCGAAGGCCCTGGCGCCGGCTGTAACGGTTCATAAAAGGTCGCAATTGTTGCAAAAGTTGTTGACGCTGTTGCCTAGAGTGGCTTTTGATTTGTAAATAATAAAAATAGCGATGATTGCGTCGGCCCATTTGCTGAGCCATTGGGCCTAAGTAACTCATATGCACACTGGCAGGCATCAAGGATTCTGCTTCCGCTCTTACCGCTCTTAAAAATTGTTCACAAATACTGGCTTGCTTGGCGTCGGCTCGAATCATCGCGATATGGGTAAAGGGTGGCATATCACTTTGCCGGCGAGCCTCTAATAGTTTTCGAGCAAAACTGGCGTAACCTTGTTGAGTGAGCTCGATTAATAACGGGTGATCACAAAATTGGCTTTGAATCAGCACCTGCCCGTGATGACTCTCTCGACCTGCTCGCCCAGCAACTTGAGTGAGCTGTTGGCCCATGCGCTCAGAGCCTCTGAAGTCCGTCGAAAATAAACCGTTGTCAGCCCCTAAAATGACCACCAAATTCACTTTGGCAAAATGATGCCCCTTGGCCAGCATTTGGGTGCCGACTAAAATACATGGCTCACCTTGATTGACTTTGTTGAGTGCCTCATCGAGTTGGCCCTTATTGCGAGTATTGTCTCGATCAATACGTATCACCGGTGTATGAGGAAACTCCGACTCCAGCATCAGCTCACTTTTTTGAGTGCCCTGACCCATGGGTTGTAGCTGATGGCTATGGCATTGCGGGCACTGGCTCGGCGGTGCTTGTTGATAATCACAGTAGTGGCATTGCAATTTAGGAGGGTTGCGATGCAGCGTCATGCGGCTGTCGCAGCGAGTGCATTCACTCATCCACTGACATTGAGTACACAGCAGCGTAGGCGCAAAGCCCCGGCGATTGATAAACACCAATACTTGGTAACCATTATCCAATGTGCCGGCAATGGCTTGGCGTATTTCAGGGCTAATATCATGATCCTGCCCCTCAATAATTCGAGTTTCAGGCAAACTACTGGCGGTTGCACGCTCGGTGAGTGGCAGGTGAACATAGTCTTTGTGCTCGAGATTAAAAATACTTTCTAGTGACGGGGTTGCGCTACCCAGAATAATCGGAATATTGGCCTGGCTCGCTCGAATAATCGCGAGATCACGTGCATGGTAATAAATGCCTTCTGCTTGCTTGTAAGAAGCATCGTGTTCTTCGTCGACAATAATCAGCCCAAGCTTAGGGATGGGTGTAAAAATAGCGGAGCGAGTACCAATAATAATCGCATTATGCTTGGCGGTTTGCCATTGTTGTAAGCGTTGGTTGGGCGTCATTTGAGAATGCAGCAAACTAATGCACTGACCAAAGCGTTGTTCAAAACGTTTCAAGGTTTGAGGTGTTAACCCAATTTCTGGCACCAGAACTAAAGCCTGTTTACCTCGCTTGATCACCTCAGCAATACTTTGCAAATACACCTCGGTTTTACCGCTGCCGGTGATGCCTTCTAGCAAATAGGTTCTATGCCCATCGTAAGCAATGGTTTCAAGCGCTTGGCTTTGAGCGAAGTTCAAAGGGTGGGGCGCCGCCTGGACTTGCACTGCTTTTATATTGGGTGAAGAGGTTTCTGTAATTTGCTTAAATGATTCAATCACGCCTAAGGTTTCTAAGCGTTTAAGAATGGCTTTGGACGCGGATTCTGTCAAAGCCGATTCGCTAACAGGCCCATCTTTGAGCTGCTCCAAAACCCATTGTTGTTTTTTGGTAGCCTTGATCTCGATGGTTTTAACGATACGCCAGAAAGTACTTTCGGTGTAAGCAGGCTCTGGAGTTCTGAGTTTATTGGGCACAGCCAGCATCAGCGCTTCACCCAGGGGCGCCTGATAATAGCGAGCAAGCCATTGACACAAGTTTAAAATGGCTGAATCAATGGTGGGCTCGGTATCCAACACACCTTGGATCGTCGCCAGCTTTTCAAGCGGCAGCGAGGACTCCTGACTCAAAGACACTACAATACCGCAGACAGTCCTGTGCCCAAATGACACGCTGACCCTAATGCCAGGGCTTAGATACTCAAGCATTTGGGGCGGCACAAGATAATCAAATAAACGATCAACCGGCGAGGCAATCGCGATATGGGCAATGGTCTCAGTCATGCTTTGATTTGATCGCATAAAACGTTAAACACACCCAGCCCAAAATCAAAAGCAACCCGCCGATCGGCGTAATCGGCCCCAACCACGTCGGCCCGCCAAGTGCTAGGGCGTATAAACTGCCCGAAAATAAGCCAATGCCGAGCATCCACAGACGGGTACAAATAGTGAGCAGGCCCGAAGCCTGAGTTAAAGAAGCAACGGCGAGCAATGCCAAAGTATGGAATAGTTGGTAGTAAACCCCAGTTTTAAAGGCAGCAAGCAATTTCGCATCGATATGGGCCAAGGCATGAGCGCCAAAAGCACCCATAGAGACGCCAATGGCTCCGCTGATGCCGCAAAATAAGATGATCAAGCGTGTGTGTGAGTTCATAGTTAGTCTTAGCGATCAGATAGCGGAGTATCATAGCATTTCTGGGTGGATCTTTTGGGTAGGGATTTTTAAGGAACTTATAGTTAAGTCTAGTATGCCTCTGCGTGAGTCCTAAACGTTTATAGGCAGGGTGAGTTTCGCAGTCTAATGGCCTTAGTTCTTAGCAAGAAGTTCACAATCAAGGACTGGCACAATGAAACAAAGCCTGTCCTTGTGGTTCCTAGTCCTTGTGGTTCCTATACATGGGATCTTTATTCCGCTTGGGTTGATCAATAGCTTTACTCTCCCTTGCGCACCAAATATAAACTGATATCGCTATTTGCAACAATGGGGTAGAAAGGGTTCATCACTTTCTCGGCAATTTTGAAAGCCCCTAACGCGAGGCTGAGTTTAAGACGGGGGAAGCGTTCGAAATAACTGGCTGCCCAGCCGGACTCTAGGGCCCAAGCGCGCACTTCCTCGAAACTGTTGAAGGCAAAGGGGGGTGTCAGGTGTGTTTGTGCTACGACTTCAAAGCCATACTCTGCCAACTCGGCCCCCAATGCCTCGTGGGTTAGAGGGGTGTTCGCCCGCTTGACATAGCGCTCAACTCTAAGCAGTTTACTTGAACGAGCAAAGCGGCCAGTATAGAGTGCTTTGAGGTCTTGTTGTGTTGTGGTTGCTATAGAGAGCAAGCCACCCCTGCGTAACAACTGATGCGCCGTATCGAATACAGCTTGGCGGCTCAAAAAAGAAAAGAGAAAGTGTGATGCAACAAAGTCTTTACTCTCTGGGGCTACCAGTTTAGGTAATTCCACCGAATCACCGTGATAAAATCTCGTACATGACGGTAGTTTTTGACGAGCGCACGCAAGCATGCTGGCGGAAGCGTCGTTGATCGTTAGGCTCTTCCAAGTGTGCTCAGCTTGCAGGCGTTGCCAAAATAGCCCAGTGCCTCCCGCTAAATCCAGAGAGTGACCTAAGTTTACCTCAGCAAGAGCATTGTCGACGTCAGTGGGTAATTGTAAATATGTTCGCAGTTGCTCAATGACACCTTTATGGGCGCTTGCATATAAATTAAAAAAGTCACTATCGTAGGTGTGTGCGATACCATCGTAAACTCGGGCAATAGCGTTCATAAATAATCCTTATGGTAGATCGATATAGCTTAACATTAGATAAATGAATTATCCTAGAGTCCTCTGTAGGATGCACCCACTGCAGATCCAACTGAAGAATCTAGGAATATAAGTTTGCGTGAGAGTAACATATTCTGCAATGATATTTTGAGAGCCCGGCCACAGTGTAAACTGTGTTTTGGGTGTCCAATTTTTTGTAAGGTTTGTTTATATTTTGATCGAATTGTTGCTTGTGCTATCTATTTGGAGAGAAAATATAAACCTAAGAAATAAATACGCTATACATATTAAGTCAATAAGCCATAACGGCTCTTGGTTTTTTGCAGATTGTCGATACGCCACATTATGCAAGATTTGAAAGTATTGAGGGTGATGCTACATTTTCTTTATTGTTGGAGGAGAGTGATTTCATAAATGGCGCTATAATTTATTTTGAAACCAAAAAACTTGACGAGATATACTCAAAGTTAACGTCAGAGGGTATTCATTTTGTCCAGCCCCCAACCGATATGGATTATCTTTGGAGAGAAGCTATCTTGCATGACCCTAGTGGGAATAAAATCAAACTGTATTGGGCCGGCGAGAATAGACTCCATCCTCCTTGGCGGGTTAACTAAAACGATTTGAGTTGTGAGTAATCCTTTGAAAAGAGGACTTTAACCTAGTTAATGTTCTCTCAGGTTGATGCTTGGCGTCAAATTTTTCTTCGGGTCTCAACAATAAAAATCCTCCAAAAACCTCACGCCTAACGGCCAATCAGCTATTATATAAAGATGACTCTAGCGGGACGTGAATATTGATGAAGCGGTGTGCGGGTGTTTTTTGGAAATCCAACGGTGGTGATTGTTTGTCAATTATCCCTGAGCAAAGCTACTTGTCTCCATCTGAGTCAGTGATGGCCATGCCTGAGTCTGAGGCTCGATTGTATATTTCTGCACTGCAGCAGGGCGCGGTACCTGATTCTCTTAAATACTATTTAGATCCTTCTTTAGGTTCTTTTACTGAATTTGCTGTAAATTTGGGAGCTTTCGAACGTATTGAATGGTCGCTTCCAGCCAATGTTCATTGTTCTGATGAAGAGGTTTGTCTCTTATCTCCAGCTTCGACTAATACACAGTATGCCTTATCCAACGCCAATATTGAAATTCCTCCACTTTCTTCGACGGCCAAAGAGTTATTGAGATTGCAACAGTTGGAGGAGGTGGATATTGATGAGTTGGTTTACTGGATCAACCAAGATGCGGCTTTAAGTGCATCTCTGCTTTACATTGTGCAAAGCCCTTTTTACAGTCGAAAAAAGGCGGCCTCCACCGTACAACAAGCAATTGTTCGCCTTGGGGTGGATCGGGCTTTGGTGTTGATGTGTTCATTTGCTCTATCGGCTGTACTGAAAAAACATGACTTAGACGCCAAGAGCAATGAGAGAGCTGTTGCGCTCGCGGTGATGTCTGAAAATGTTGCCAAGTTAACCAATTTGGAGATCAAACCCAAGTCGGCCTATTTGGTGGGTATGATGGTGGGATTTTGCGATTTGGCGATGCAATTTTGTTACTCCTCTGTTTATCAGACAGTTAAGAACCATCAAGAGCTAAATCGCCATATTCCTGCGGCTTTGTTTGATAGAGAGTGGTTAGAATTTTCAAGGCATGATCTGGCGGCAGCATTAATGCGGCATTGGTCAATTCCAGATACGATTGTGGATGCGGTGCTCTATGGTGACCCTATTTCTGAGCCGGTTGATGACAATCATGCTGTGCAGTGCTTGGGTGTTGCGCAAATGTTGTTGCGCCACGCTGGGCACTTTATCTACGTCAACCGTTCTGGTCCTCCGGCTATGAAGGAGTATGGTTCTTCTGTCTCCTCAATGATTGAAGAGATGCAAGCCTTGCATATGTGTATTCCTGCTCCATAGATCAATGCTTTAACCGCTCCGCGACAAATTTTTCAAAAGAATTGACGGCAAGATTGTTGTCGGTATGTTTCAGTAAGGAGATATGAGCATCTTCCAGGGGTAGTTTTTCAGATTCTATTTTTATGATGTCCAGCTCATCGGGTATCATATTTCTGGGTAAGACAGTAATACCCATACCCGCTTTGACCGCCGCAATAGTCCCTGCAAAGCTATGACTTGAAAATACGATTCGCCATTGTCTGTGGGCATTTTCCAATGATCGAATGGCTCTGGATCGATATACGCAGGGTTGGGGTGATAGCACTAAGGGGATTGGGTCGTTTTGGAATAAATCTTCAGAGCCGACCCATTCTAGAGTTTCTGACCAGACATCCATGCCATTGGGAAAGTCTTCGGGTTTATTCATTTTTACCAGCACCAAGTCAAAGGCTTTTTCCTTGAAGCGCTCAAATAAGTTCAAGGTGAGGTCACATTCAATATTCAATAAAATTCTTGGATGTAAGGTTGCGTATTCACTTAACACATCGGATAAAAACACGCTCGCAAAGTCTTCAGGTAGTCCAAATCTTACCTCACCCTGCAGGTCTGGCTGCTTAAATCGATCCATGGCTTCATGGTTGAGCTTGATGATTTTTTGTGCATAGCCCATGAGAATTTCGCCATCCGGGGTTAAGCATAACCCTTTGCCCCGAACGAACAATGGCTTGCCAATTTGCTGCTCCAGTTTGGCAATTTGCTGACTGACGGCCGATTGGGTGCGGCCAACTTTATTGGCTGCTCGAGTGAAGCTGCCAGTATTGGCCACAGCGATAAAGCATTCTAGAGTGAGGGCGTCGAAACTCATATATTAATAGATCGGAAGAGC
>CAXQRU010000012.1:0-8842 GCA_964226685.1 Polaribacter sp.
GGCGACCACCGAGATCTACACCAGCTTATACACTCTTTCCCTACACGACGCTCTTCCGATCTTGATGAAGAGTTAGAAGGCATATCTTTTGAATCTGCTTTGCTAGATATACTAAATTATGTGAAAAAAAACAAACTATACAAAGCTCAGTTTGTTGAGCTATTCAATAGCTTGCTTATTTCTAAAGATTCTCCATATGAGGCAGTAGCCTTTTGTATGAGGGAGCTGCGTTGGCCGGAGGTAAGAGATTATGCGACAAAAATAATGAATGAATCTTGTGATCCCAGAGTAGAAGCTTTGAGAAGTGTAGTTACAGCTTATGAAGACGAATGGCCAGATGCTGATTTGTATGAATATTATAGCTAGTCAGCACTCGATTTTTCTTGCTCATCCTGCGACACTTAATAATAGAAAGGGGTCTACCATCGGATTTTGTAGATGGCGAAATGAATTGTGAACCAATAAAGAAATCACCAACAGTTTTATGGGGTATTGCACACATTATCACCTAGACCATTTGGGAAATAACACTTAATTCCTTTGGGTATGGAAGATGCGTATGCTGAAAAGTTGAGCATAACTGTAGAGAAAGCGACGCAAGGAAATATGGTTACCTCTTACAAAGCTCCTGTGGCCTCACAGGTTGATCTAATCAATGGTGGTGGCTTGACGGGGATGAATTTCCCTGGGGCGGGAGCGTATTTTACCACCAGTCGTAATATTGCAAACACATCGTATGCAAGTGAAAGAAGGGCGGGAGTCTTTACGATCAGTATGCCGGAATCAATCTTTCATGATTTAGTTGAATGTAATAAAATTATTCATGATCGATGGGAATCTGATTCTTTTGTCGTACGCCCAAGCGGACTAGATGAGTTTAGAGAGAATTCAATTATAACTCACTCCAATGATTAATAAAAAAAGGCTATGCATGATATGCACTATGCGATTTTTAATAAAAAAGAAGAGTTAATTGGTCGGTTGTTTTTTGACGACGAAGTTAAAGAATGTCTTTTTAGAGGGGAATGTTCCGGCGATGTTAGAGATCAGTTTGCCGCGGCATTGCAGTTAGAGGGAGTGGGTAACTATGAAGGTGCGTTAGATGGCAGTGTAATTTGTAATATAGGTGATTTTAAGATTCTCATAGATTATGCCTCAAAAATAGCATTAGTAGAAAATTTGAAAATAGGTATGAATAGTAGCTACCTATTATAGGAATCTCTGATTAACCTCTCAGTATTTCGCATGGACAATATTGCGCATGGACAGGACTTATTCATGAGTGTACCGAACACAGCCAAGAGGGTGAGATCAATAGCAACGAAAAGCTCTACCTCTTTGAGCCTTGGTACCTTCAAGCCGATGGCAATGGTGCAGCATGGCGAGGTATACCATTATTATCACCTAGGCCAATTGGGCACCCCTTAAGATATGATTTCCGGCGCGCACATACGCACCAGCGCCAGTTCTAACTCCACCTAGCATCAGGTATACTTACCCCCTTTTGCCCGAGAGATAATCATGAGTGTTCGAACCCGTATTGCACCGTCGCCAACCGGTGATCCCCATGTTGGCACGGCTTACATCGCTTTGTTTAACTACTGCTTTGCCAAGCAGCACGGTGGTGAGTTCTTGCTTCGCATTGAGGATACCGACCAAGCACGCTCGACCAAGGCTTCTGAGCAGGCGATCTTTGATAGCCTTCGCTGGTTGGGCCTAGATTGGGATGAAGGCCCTGATGTCGGTGGTCCCCATGGCTCTTATCGCCAAAGTGAGCGCGCTGACATCTACCGAAAATACGCTGAGCAATTGGTTGAGCAAGGTCATGCCTTTCATTGTTATCGCACCAATGAGGAGCTTGAGGAGCTGCGGGCAGCTCGCCGGGAGCAGGGTGGCTTTGCGGCCTTAAAGCCCAGCGAGCTAAAACTGGATGAGGCAGAAGTGGCTAAGCGCAAAGCGGCCAATGCGCCCTATGTGATCCGCATGATGGTGCCAGAAGAGAATGGCCCATGCCCTATAGATGACTTATTGCGAGGTACCATTGAGTTGGATTGGGGGCAGGTGGATGCACAGGTGCTATTAAAATCCGATGGTCTACCCACGTATCATTTGGCAAACGTGGTGGATGATCACTTAATGCAAATTACCCATGTGATTCGCGGTGAAGAGTGGATCAACTCGGCGCCCAAGCACAAGCTGCTTTACCAATACTTCGGTTGGGAAATGCCGGTATTGTGTCATTTGCCATTACTGCGCAACCCTGATAAATCCAAGCTCAGCAAGCGCAAAAATCCAACCAGTATTTTGTATTACCAGCGCATGGGCTTTTTGCCAGAGGCATTATTGAACTACCTAGGTCGTATGGGTTGGTCGATGCCTAATGAGCAAGAGAAGTTTAGTTTGGACGAAATGATTGCACACTTTGATTTAACTCGCGTGACCTTGGGTGGCCCCATCTTTGATGTTGAAAAACTTACGTGGCTCAGTGGTGTATGGTTGAGAGAGTTGTCATCTCAACATCTGGCCAAAGCGCTACAGCAGTGGTTATTTAACCAAGATACCTTAGAAAAGCTGTTGCCCCATGTGCAACCGCGTATGCATACCCTCAGTGATTTTGCCCCAATCGCCAATTTTGTGGCCAGTGGTCAGTTGAATATTGCAAAACCGATGTTTGATGAATTGAAGCTGGATGAAGAGCAAATCAAGCAAGCGTTGCAGTTTAGCTTGTGGCGGCTTGAGGGCTTGAGTGATTGGACGCGAGATTCTATCTTTAATGTGTTAAAAACCCTGGCTGGTCAGCTGGATATAAAAGTCAAAGATTTTCTATCGCCTCTGTTTGTGGCTATCTCTGGCACCACTTCATCATTTTCTGTGATGGATGCGATGGAGATTATTGGCCCAGATTTATCTAAGGCTAGAATTCGCCATGCTTTGAATGTGGTTTGTGGTGAGCTGGGTAAAAAGCAGATGAAGAAGCTGGAGAAGGCTTACCTTGATTTGAGTGAACAAGAAGATACACAGTCATAGAAAAACCTCCGCTTAAGCGGAGGTCGATGCAATCACTTTTTCAATGGCATTGTTGATGAATAAGTCTCGGCAGTGCCTTCTGCGAATTTTGCCACTGGTGGTGCGCGGTAGCGTTCCCTGTTTAATTAAAATCAATGCACTAAGCTCGATGGCTTGTTCGGCTCTCAAGCGTTCGCTGATACTTTGATGTAATTGCTCAATATCTATCGTGTCTTTATGGTGTTTGCATACCTCATTAATCAAGACCAGTGACTCCTGCTGACCATTGTCAACTGAAAAGGCCGCTCCAAAGCCATGTCTTAAGGCTGGATTGGTTAGTTGAGCACTGGTTTCTATATCTTGTGGGAAATGATTCTTTCCACGGATAATGACCATCTCTTTAAGTCGGCCAGTAATGTAAAGCTCACCCTTGTCATCGATAAAGCCAGCATCGCCCGTTCGCAAATAAGGGGTGTCAGTTTGACCTTGTAATTGAGCTTGGAAAATTTCTTGATTGAGCGCCTCTTGTTGCCAGTAACCCTGACTAACACTATCGCCTCTAACCCAGACTTCTCCTATTTCAAAGGGTTGGCAAGGCGTTTTATCTTTTGGGTTAACGATAGCAATTTCCTGGCCCAGTACTTTTCCGCAACTGGTGTAGCGTCGGCCTCTGTTAGTGATCTTGGCGATATTGTTTGATAATTTCTGAGCATCGAGCATCAAGGTATTGGGTGCCTTGCGAGTATTGGAACCTGTGACGAAGAGAGTGGTTTCAGCCATGCCATAACAAGGAAAGTGGGCGTGGTGTTTGAACCCCCAGCGTTTAAAACGCTCACTAAATTCCTCGAGCGTGTGCGGGCGGATCATTTCGGAGCCATTAAAGGCAATTTTCCATTGGCTTAAATCCAAGCCCTCAAGCTCGCTATCTTTAATGCGTTTAACGCAGTGCTCATAGGCAAAATTAGGGCCGCCGCTGGTTGTAGCTTTATAATCACTGATCATTTTTAACCAGCGGGCAGGGCGATAGATAAAACTCATCGGTGACATAAAAACCGTATGCGTTCCTAAATAGAGGCCATGTAAGGTATTGCCAATTAAACCCATATCGTGGAACAGTGGCAGCCAGCCGGCGACCACCGTATTTTCATCATGCTCGAAGCTTTGATGAATGAGAGATTCGTTGTGCAATAAGTTTTTGTGGCTAACCATTACGCCTTTGGGATTGCCAGTGGTTCCAGACGTGTATTGTAAAAATGCCAAGTGATCTTCTGTTATTAAAGGCAATGCTTGATTTGAAGCTGAAGTGACTTCAAAGGACAGGCACTGAATGGGTTTGTCGTTAAGCTGAGCGGTAAACTCATCCAGCTGACTCTTAGGGCATGCCAAAATACTGGCTTCGCAGTTATCCAGAATATTCATCAGTCGCTGCCATTCACTTTGACCTTTGGGTGAATACACGGGCACGGCAATCATGCCCGCATACAAGCAAGCCACAAAACTAGTAATAAACTCCAAGCCTGAAGGGTAAGCCAGAATGACTCTAGATTGGCTATCGGCGAGGTTCAGCAACTGCTGAGCGTACTCTCGCGCGAGTTTATCAAGCTCGCCAAAACTTAGGGTTTCAATATCCTGGTCGTGGCGGCCGATAAAGGTATAAGCCGTTTTTTTGGGATGCTTAATTGCGTGTTGGCAAATAGAGTCTACTAGCGTCATGGCGCACCTCCTTAAGCGGTAGCAGGACTAGAGGTGAATAGTTTGGGAAAGAAGCGTCCTGTATGGCTCATATATTGTCGATACTCTACACCCATATCCCCAGCTTCATTGGATAAGCGCTTTTCTTCTTTGGCTGCTGTCATTTGTAGTAGCACCAAAGTGTAAGCAAGGATCGCGAAGTTCGCCCAATGAGGTGCGATCAGACAATTGCCTAAGTGGGTAAGAATAAATGCACAATAAAATGGATGCCTTATGTACTTGTAAGCGCCCCAAGTGACTATGTGTACCGGTTGATCGTCATGATTTGCTTGGTGCCATAATGCTAATGGAATACGGTGGGTACCCATGGTCATGCCAATTAAAAAAATGGAGGTAGCTGCCAAGATTATTCCAAGACTTTGAGCCGCGACATATTCATACCCCCATTCACTGCCTAGGCCATTCATAAATAACGTAATGGAGGCGATGGGTCCGGCGGCGTAGGGTAGGGCTGTTAATAGCCACATTAAGGTTAGTTTGCCATCTCTTCGAAAAAATACGGCGGGTAAAATGGAGATAATCAAAAAGTTGATAACAATAATCAGTAAGCTTGCAATAGACATAATAACCTCGATATATTAAATGGTGTTAAGCGATAGAGCGTTCTTCGCCAAAATGTTTGTTGATAATATTAGTAACTAGCTGACCAGTGGATTTCACCTGCTCAAGCTCCTGTTGATCAAAATGAACATTGTATTGCTCCTGCAGTGTTAGCATGAGTTCCACTAGCATAAATGAGTCAGCCACTAAGTTAGCAATGGGCTTTTCGTTGCTGATGTTATCAATCGGCTGTTTAGTGAATTGAGCAATGGATTGTTTAATGTCATGTTCAGTAATCATAGTGCAGTTTCCTTTTGGGTTTTGTTTAAAATAAAATCGAGCCGTTCTTGATTCTCCGCTACTAATTTTCCATAAATTTCTTTATCGGCTTGTTGGTAGCGTTTGAGTGTGCCTTTAATTTCATCTTTGCCGTAGTCGGATTCCATATTTTTTAAAGCCTCGCCAATCCAGTGAATATGCCACTTTTCATCTTCCATAATGGTTTCAATGGTATTGGAGACGGCGGGGTTAAGATTCGGTACTCGTAAATGTTTGGCATATTGAGAAATGACTCGTCTCTCAAAAACACTGGTAATGGCTAGAATTTCCATCATATTAACGGGTAGGCCGACCGCATCTAAATAAGCATCTTGATAAGCATCTTTGACTCGTTCCACTTTGTGGCCACAGTCTTCCATGGCCTTTGTCCAATACCAAGCATGCATACTTTCATCGGCAAAGTGCTGGGTTAAATCAGTTTGTACTGGGCCTGCGGGTAAGTAATTGGCAATTCTTCCAAAAAATAAGGCGCCTGTGATTTCTGATGATCGATAAAAACTCATGATCCAGCGTTCATGATCTCGATTAATACGCTTTTCAGTCATATTCATAGCCTGTCCTCTTTATATTGCAATGGCGAGTGTTAATACTCCACCAAAGGTGTTGAGGCTAGAGTATCGATACTGTTTGTGGGAACCAGGCTTAGATAAGTAAGCTCGGCCACTCCATTGGTTAGGGGTTTTTAATTGGTAGGCTGAAAGCCAGCCAATTTTATGATTTTGGTGATTGGCTTTATGCATCGCTTCTTTTACCGTCCATAATCGGGTGGCTGATGAAGGTTTGCTTAAACGCTGTTCTCGTTTGCTGGTGTACAAAGCCATGTGCTTTGGGTTTAAGGTATGATTGGGTTCAAAATCAATGCCAATTCCCTTGATTTTTTTGTCAATTGCTTGCGCAGAAAAACCCTTATTGTCGCTATGGCAAAGTGATAGGGTTCTCATTGGAAAAATCATGGATTTGGCTCGAGTCCTATCTCCGCTTTTATTCCTTTTTAATAATTGAGTTAAGCTCTGCCTGCTGGCGCTTTTGGATTGATTAGTATTTTTCACAATATCTAGATCAATTTTATAGCCGAGTTGTTGACTAAAATACTGAGCTAATTGTCGGTTAGTCTTCATTAAAATCATGCGGCGTTACCCCATTGACTATTGACCAAATGAGCCACGACATTTTCTAATGTTAAATGAATGTCAGGGCTTTGATATTGGGGGAAATGCTTTTTAAGTTGAGTATTGTCAACCCGTTTGGTGATATACAATTGTTTAACAAAAGGCCTCATGCTTAAAAGCGCTTGGCGAACGACGTCACTGCCTAAACCATCTAGGGCATCGGCCAGTGACTCAAAAGCTTTTAGTTCTGTAAATAGGGGTTTCAGTACCCGACGCTTGGAGAAGCTAGAATGGTCAGCAAAGCGTTCAAAAATTAAGTCGATAAACTCACCCAGAGATATCGATTCATGTTCTTGATGACAGACATTGAAAATGTGTTTTGAACCTGGTTTAGACTGACTGATATGAAAGATTGAATCAGCTACAAAATCCCCAGTGACTAAGTAAACAGGTGTTTCTCTAAGGCCTGGTAAAATAGAAATAAGACCATGATAGAGTAGGCGAATGGTATTGTGCACAACGTTGTATTGTGTCACGATTCCGTTTTCATTATCTGAAATGACCGTTGCTACTCGATAAATATGCCATGGTAAATCGTGGTATTCATTTAATAAAATTTGCTCGGCTTCAAACTTGCTTCTTTCATAATGATTGGCAAAACCGGTATTGTCAAATGGAGACTCATTGATCTCTCCTTCGAATAAACCCGAGCTATAAATGGTGCTGACTTGGCCATAATGGCTAAGATTTTTACACTGCTTAGCAAAGGCGAGCACTTTTCTCGTGCCTTCTCGATTGACGGTGTTGGCAACATCCTCTTCGACATTAAATCGAGTAACGGCGGCCGTGTGAATAATAATATCAATATTCGATGGATCAATGCTTTTAAAAGGTTCATCATCTAGCAGTTGCCCACCAATGATATTAACGCGGTTAGAGTATTGGTTAAATGCAGTGTGTAAGTACTTTATTTTTTGGTCAAGCTCCTCTTGATGGTTGTGTCTTACCCAAAGATTAATTTCATAATTTGTATGCTGTAAATATTGAGAGGCAATTTTTTTACCAATATAACCGTCACCGCCAGTAATTAATACTTGTTTCATGCCGTCTCCCCCATCGATTTTTCAAAAAAAGTGGCATAAATCGTATCGATGCTGGTAAAGCTTTGGGGTTTAATTTTGTTAACCTCTAATGGAGCTTGGCTGAGGTGTTCGATTAATAAAATGAGATCCATTAAATGTACAGAATTAATGACTCGCTCCTTTAGTAATGCAGTGTTATAGTCAACGGGTATAGCATTGTTTTGCTTTTTCAAAACCCATTGTCGCAGTTGCTCTTTAATTCGTATGTCGCTCATAGCTCCGGCTCCTTCTCTAAGATGTTTTGTTCAAGTAGAAATTTTATGCAGGCCCTCGAAGCCCTTTGCCGAAGCTCCTTAGCCGTTGGATTATTCCAAGCCATTTCGTAAAGCTCATAACTGTCACCTTTGATTCCGGCATCAACGAATACGCTCGGGTTGTAGTATTCTCTCCAACAGCTTTCGATATAGGACATAAGGTAGGATCGAATGCTGTCAAGTTTTTCCGAACTCCATCGGTTCTTATATTGCTCAAAAATAAAGGCAGTAATATTTCTCCCAAAGGCTAAGTGTCGGCCTTCATCATTGTGATGATATTGATGAATTCTTCTAACAAAGGGGTGCAGGCTTGAATCTCTTGCCATAAACACGTTGAAGTAGTCGACTAAATGCTCAAAAATAATGACCCTGGCAAAGAATAAAAAGTCTTCTTCGCCTTCTTCATAGTCTCTTGGCCAAGAAACGAGTTTGGATGGATAAATTTTACCGCCATAGCTATTGCAAAAATGACCAAAGACTCGCATATGTTTATTTTCTTCATCGACAAAATGATGAAGATAGTCCGATATCTCTCCCGGCCACCGTTGATAAAGTTGGTCTGTTAAACCTTTAAGTAATGATTTTTCACCATGAATGTTGAGGCTAAAAAAATTAATGCACTCCCAAAAAGCCAGTTGTTTTTTTTGTTGCTCATTCATTAGATCGGAAGAGCGTCGGGTAGGGAAAGAGTGTATAAGCT
>CAXQRU010000013.1:0-14293 GCA_964226685.1 Polaribacter sp.
ATTTATCAAGCGTTCTAATGGGTAAAACACATTGAGCACCAATTTACATTGCGTTAATAAAAAGCCTACAATAGCGCTCCCAAGAGAGCTGCCATGTACTACATAAAACCAATCCCCTATCAAACTAATAGCCGACACTATTTTGATAAAATTCGCGACATGCCCCACCCTTGCTGGCTTGATAGCGGGCAACCCTATAGTAAACAGGGACGCTACGACATTCTAGCAGCTTCTCCCAAGAAGCGAATCATTTCTAACAACGCTCATGAGCACCAGATATTTGATGACAATGACAAGCTCATTAAACAAGTGAAGGGATGTGCTTTTGATGTATTAAAAGAACACTTACCCAAGTACACAACTCCATCTGAACTTCCATTTATTGGGGGCTTTATAGGGTATTTAAGTTACGATCTTGGCAATGCACAAATGTCCGTTGCGACCAAACAGATCAAGCTGAGCCACCTACCCGACATGCATATGTGCTTGTATAAATGGTCAATCATACAAGATCATCTCTTAGAGCAAAGCTGGCTAGCGGCTCTGCCCTGCATCCAGCAATCGGAGTTTGAGTCGATCTTCTCACACATAGAGAAACAACCCCCAAGCCAAGTGGGTGGCTTTTCAGTTGGGGAGATCAGCAATACACTGTCTCAATCGAACTACCACAAGGCTCTCAAAACCATTGAAGACTATATTCACTCGGGGGATTGCTATCAAATCAACTTTACTCAATTTTTCACCGCGTCTTATGAAGGTGATTCCTACTTAGCTTACCTAGCCCTTAGAGAAGCCATGGCCTCACCCTTTAGCGCCTACATTAAGTGCGGTCAACAATCCGTCTTATCTCTCTCGCCTGAGCGATTTATACAGATACATAACAAAACCATTACAACAAGCCCCATAAAAGGCACAATCAAACGCTCAAAGAGCCCAAAAGAAGACCAGCGGTTGATTGAACAGCTCAAAAGCAGTATCAAAGATAGAGCAGAAAATGTCATGATTGTGGACTTATTAAGAAATGATATTGGCAAGAACTGCATTCCTGGCAGTATCCAGGTACCCGATTTGTTTGCAATAGAAAGCTTTCCCAATGTTCATCATATGGTGAGCCATATTCAAGGTCAGCTACACCCCTCTTGCCACCCAATCGATGCCCTTGCGGACTGCTTTCCAGGAGGCTCAATTACTGGAGCACCCAAAAAGCGAGCCATGGAGATCATTGCTGAACTTGAGCCGTATCATCGATCAGTCTATTGTGGAAGTATTGGCTATATCAATCAATTGGGGGATCTCGACATGAACATTGCTATTCGCACGGTTCTTTGTGATGAGAACCAACTTTATTGTGCAGGGGGCGGCGGCATTGTTGCCGACTCAAACCCAAACGTAGAATATGAAGAGAGCTTAATAAAAATTAATCGAATTTTACAAACTTTGGCACAATTTTATAGAAAGCCCATTTGAAGAGCATGGCTTTACCCCCTAGAATAGTGGTTCATGTACTTGCTGAGGTATTCCAATGAAGGCCCACCTGATTTTGATTGTTCTGTTGGTACTTGGCGGTGGAATCTTAGGCTATAAATACTTCCAAGAACATCAAGAAAGCAAAACTAATCACTATAAGGAAGTCATTTTTTTACTCAACAAGAGCCTTGAGATAGATAACAACCTCAACACCATCACTCTTCAATCCAGATATAACTTGGCCGGACAAACGAAACAGTTGCAAGTGCTGATCGAGGATCTTCGAGATAAGCTTGCTAAGATATTGGAAGCAGAGGAAAAAAGCCCGAACCCTTCACGTAAAGTAAAGTCTGAGCTCGATGACTATGAGACCATTTTATCTGATAAAAAAGCCATGCTTGATACCCTGCTGGTGCGCAGCGCCTCAATAAAGGAGACCCTCAGCAAGACGACTGATAGCGGAATCGACATCATCTCTAGCATGGAAAACAAAGCTGAAAACCTAGAGCTCATCAGCTCAATCGCCAGTGTCAATAATGGCTTATTTGAGTGGGCACTCTATGGGGATAACGATCGCATTTCTCGCACTGAAAGAATGATCGAAAAGTTAATGGACTTGGCCAATGAGCAAAAGATGGATGACCTGTTACAGTTTGCTTTCGACACCAAAGATGCGATTGATCAACAAAAGAAAGTACAAGCATCCATCGATGCGATGTTGGCAGCCCCTATCAATAAAGCAATTGCAGGCTTAACCAGTTACTACCGCGAAAAAAGTACCCTCATTGACGAGAAACTTGAGAAGTCTAGGTTGTATACCATGGCTTATGCCGTCGTTGCCGCTTTAATAGCACTTTATTTGATCATTATGCTTATGCGCAGCTACTCACGGCTGGAAAGTACCGTTGAGGAGCGCACAGGCGAAATATCCAATGCTTATGAGAAGCTTAAGGAATCACAAGAACAGCTAATCCAGTCTGAAAAGATGGCTTCTTTGGGCCAAATGGTGGCGGGGATTGCCCACGAAATCAACACCCCTCTTGGTTATGTCAGTAATAATGTCAGCATCATCAAAGAAAATGTTGAATACCTCGAAAAATTACTGGCCATTTTGGCCCAAATGCACGTAGAGGTTACAATAAAACCTCAAGATATCAATAAGATAAAGGCCTTATTGAATCAATGCTTAAAGGTGTATAGAAAGATCAAGGAGGACGATATAGCCAAAGAGTCCCATCAACTACTTGACGACAGTGTGCACGGCTTAGCTGAAATTGCCGAACTGGTCACCAGTCTTAAGGACTTCTCAAGATTAGACCGACAGGTTGCGGAATATTATAACTTACATGACGGATTGAATTCAGCACTTAAAATTTCAGCCAATACGCTTAGAAAAAATAACGTGGTGGTTCACAAAAATTTCAGCGACATTCCTGAAGTTCAGTGTATGCCATCCAAAATAAACCAAGTTTTTTTGAACATCATCACAAATGCGGCACAAGCCATGCCAGAAAATGGCGGAAAAATAGTCATCAGCACACATACTAGTCAAGATAGTGTTATAGTTGAAATCAAGGACACTGGCAAAGGGATGAGTGAAGACGTTAGGAGCAAAATTTTTGATCCATTCTACACAACTAAACCCATTGGGGAAGGTTCTGGTCTAGGAATGTCGATCAGTTACAAGATTATTGAAAATCACCATGGCACAATTGATGTCAAATCAAAAGTGAATAAAGGGACGTCAATGGTAATACGTCTACCAATAAAACAACCCACTGATGAGTGATCAATATGTCAAAGTACACCATACTGTTTGTCGATGATGAAGAGCGCGTTCTCCGTTCTCTCAACTCTTTATTTAGAAGAGAATACAACGTAATCACCGCATCCAATGGTTTTGAAGCCCTCAGAATCCTTAGCAGACAGTCTGTGAATGTTATTGTCAGTGACCAAAGAATGCCGCAAATGCTCGGTAACGAGTTACTTGCTGAGGTGAAACGACTCTACCCCAATATCATGCGCTTGTTGTTAACAGGCTACATGGATAAAGAAGCCATTGTTAAAACAATTAACGAAGGCGAGATTTATCGATTCATTAACAAACCATGGCAAGTAACGGATATCAAAAGAATTGTTGCCGAAGCCGCCAGTGTTTCTACTCTACAAATCAAAGAGCAAGCCATCACCCGAAGCTTACAAGAGCCTGTACGAAGCTTGCGTGAACCCATTCCAAGCTACAGCACAGTGGCTCAAAAGGCCAGAAAGCAACATGGGCCAGTTCCGAAAAAACAACGAGTTGCCAGCAAAGACCGAGCCTCTGTATTGTTGATGGATCCTGATCAACAAATTAGGAACCAAGTAAGGCGCATCAGCTATGAACAAGGCTTTCAGGTCTACGGCCAGCAACAATTGGAACAAGCGGTGCGCACCCTCGCTTTGCGTCCCAACATTGGAGTGGCAATCATTGGTATGCCTATGGACTCAAGACACACCATTGAAGCCATTAATCTACTCAAACAGCATCGCCCTGCGTTAAGCATCATTACTCTGACGGACATCACAGATGCAGCCGTTGCCGTGGAACTCATCAATCGCGGACAGGTGTTTCGCTATCTTCAAAAACCACTCAGGAACGTGGCTTTTAGTAACGCCATTCGCTCAGCAATGACAAGACACCAGGCCTTATCAGACAACATCAAAGTCCAAGCTCGCTTCAAGGTTGAAAGTTTTGAGGGAGGCTCAAGTTTTGAACGATTTAAGTCCTTTTTCAAAGTAGAAGTGGCCTAAATACTCTGTAGCTCTTGAAATTTGAGATAATGCCTCTATTGTTGATGTTCAATCGACGAAGCAGTGTATAGTTCATGAAAATCACAATGGTAAAAAAATTACTCTCTGACGGCTCGCCTTGTAAAAAGTGCTCAGAGGTATTAGAAAAGCTTGAACAAAGCGGCAACATACGCCACATTGACGAAATTTTGGTCGCAGATGAGCGGGATCAGAATAGCCCAGGCGTCAAAATAGCTCAAAACTTCAATGTTGATCGAGCCCCATTCTTTGTGGTTGAAGAGGACGGCAGCGAGCCCGTGGTCTATACCATTTACTTCAAGTTAGTCAAAGACGTTTTGGAAAAGCTGCCATAGCTCCAAAATTGTGAACTAGTCACCTAATGAAATTAGTGATCCCTTCGATCTTTGTGTACAATGCAGCAATTTTTTAGCACTCAAGGAGATGCTGTTGAAAATCGCTCACTTTGTTACCTTGTTATTAGCCATTTGTTTATCACAGGTAGCTGTCTCGGCTCCAAAACCCGCTAAGGTCGTCGCCGGATGGGTGGAGAAAATCTACATTTCTGATTTGCCTTATCCTTTAAAAGCAAAGCTGGATACAGGAGCTATGACCTCCTCCATCCATGCCACTAATATCGAAATCTTTAAAAAGGAAAAGCAGCGCTGGGTTCGCTTTGATCTGCACTTTCAAACCGATGATGGCAAACAAGTCATTACCTTAGAGAGGCCTAAGGAGAGAGGGGTTAAAATTAAAGACCACGACGATGAATCTGAAAAAAGGGCCGTTGTTAAGCTGCAATTATGCTTTGATGGCCGCTCTCATGAAACGGAATTCACTTTGACTGATCGAAGTAATTTTATCTATCCCATATTATTAGGCAGACGTTTTTTGGATGGTGTTGCGATTGTCGATGCCGATCAAACTTTCCTTACTCTCTCGAAGTGCCCAAAAGGTTAACTCATGCGTACATCCATCGTCATTCTATGGGCAATCATACTCACGGTTATCTCTGGGACTATTTTTTACCATAAAGTCAACCACTTAGAACTTCCACTCACCCCTGACGAGGGGCAACCCGCATGGAAAGTGGAAGCAAAAATCACTTTCCCAGGCACGAATAATGCAAAAATTACATTTCTAGTCCCCAGCCAAACGCCTGGGTTTAAACAGCTTTCGCAAGAATTTTACTCAGGTAACTATGGGCTGGCAATTGATGATAGGCGAGATATTGAAGATGGAAATTTGCAATTAAAATGGACTACTCGTCGAGCTAAAGGAACCCAGTCACTGTATTATTGGGTATCCGTAACCAAGGGTAACATTCCCGAAACCTGGAATCAAAAACCTCCACTTCCTCAGCGGCCGGACTTCAAAGAACCTTATTCTTCCGCTATTACCACCTTATTAGAATCCGTGCGGGAAGAATCTGCCGATATAGAAACCTACACTCGAGAATTGCTTATTCAGTTAAATAAAAGATCCGCTGATGAACATGTTACGCTACTTCGAAATCGGTCATCGACGCCTGAGCAATGGGCAGTTCAAATTGTCGACATATTGAAAGGAGTCAGAATTCCAGCTCGGCTTTTGTGGGGCTTATCGTTAAAAGAATCAGGTAATCACGCTAAGTTATTCCCACTTTTGCAAGTTTATAATGGGGACAAGTGGCTTACCTATGATATCGAAACGGCCCGCCCTGGCATCCCAGAAAACTTTTTAGTTTGGTATATAGGAAGTGACCCACTGGTTCAAATCGATGGCTTTCGTAAAAATATCGAACCCGAAGTCACTTTCTCTATTACAAAAACCGATGCAAAATCTATTGATGTGGCCAATCTTTATGACGACTCAGTATTAGTTGACTTTAGCCTATTATCATTACCTGTTGAAAACCAAAATGTTTACAAAATTATATTAGTTGTTCCTATTGGTGCATTGCTCGTTGCCTTTTTGCGAACCATGATCGGCATTAGTACTTTCGGAACTTTTATGCCCGTTTTAATCGCCTTAGCCTTTCGTGAAACACAACTACTTGCCGGAGTTATTCTTTTTTCTGTGATTATTTTTCTAGGCCTAAGCCTGAGGTTTTATCTTGAAAAATTGAGACTACTATTAGTGCCGCGCTTAGCAGCCATATTAGTCATTGTAGTGATTCTTATGGTAGGAATTAGTGTGGTCACCAATAAATTACAACTGGAACGAGCATTGTCTCTGTCGCTGTTTCCCATGGTAATTTTAGCCATGACCATTGAGCGTATGTCCATCGTTTGGGAAGAAAGTGGTGCAAAAGATGCGCTGATAAAAGGTGCGGGCAGCTTGATGGTCGCTTGTTTGGGGTATTTGGTGATGACAAATCCATATGTGTCTCACATCATGTTTGTGTTTCCAGAATTGTTGTTAACCATTCTCGCCATCTGCTTACTGATGGGACGCTACACCGGTTACCGTTTAACAGAGCTTCGACGCTTTCGTCATATGACCAAAGGTGAACTCTAATGGCATGGATTGCATCACCTTGGAAGCTTAGAAAAGCCGGAGTCATTGGAATTAATAGTCGCAATGCCAACTATATCATGCGCTACAACCCTCGTAAGGAATACCCTCTGGTTGACAACAAGTTAAAAACCAAAGAACTGGCGATTACCCAAGGTATTGCGGTACCCGCACTTTACGATCTTATTGCTATTCAACATGATATTGGTAAGCTTGAAAAATTATTGGAGCAATATAACGATTTTGTTATCAAGCCTGCTCATGGCAGCGGCGGCAGTGGTATTTTAGTTATCGAAGATAAGATTCGCAAAAACTATCGAAAGCCCAGTGGAGTATTAGTTTCAAGTGGAGATATTCGCCATCACGTCTCCAATATACTAAGCGGCATGTACAGTTTAGGCGGCCTTCCTGATCAAGCGATCATTGAATACCGAGTGCAATTTGATCCTTTTTTTCAAGAAATTTCTTATCAGGGAGTACCCGATATTCGAGTGATCGTTTTTAAAGGTATTCCCGTCACAGCAATGGTTCGACTTCCAACCCGAAGCTCTGATGGAAAAGCAAATTTGCATCAAGGTGCTGTTGGTCTAGGCATCAATCTAAAAACTGGGCAAACCTTGCAAGGTGTTAGCGCTAATGAACTTGTGAAAGAGCACCCTGATACAGGTGCACCTATCGAAGGAATTACTATTCCTAATTGGGATAAAATTTTGGAGGTCGCCATATCTTGCGCCGATATTGTTAAGCTTGGTTACCTTGGAGTTGATATCGTCATAGACAAACAATTTGGCCCGCTTATGCTAGAGCTGAATGCTCGCCCAGGACTCAACGTACAACTTGCGAATCAAACTGGGCTGTTAAAGAAAATCAAAAAACTTGAAGCCATGAAAAACCTGCCTAAGAATATCGAAGAGCGGCTAGTTTTTTCACAAATTTTGTAACTAATTTTTTGGAACCAAAACAATCTCTACACGTCGATTGAGCTGCTTGCTTTCCTCACTATCGTTATCTGCAACAGGTTGATACTGAGAATATCCCAAGGCCGATAAACGCTCAGATGCAATATTATTTTTTTCTAGGAAACGTACAACACTTGCCGCTCTAAGAACAGACAGCTCCCAATTCGTCGGAATGCGTTTTGCCAATACCGGCCCAATCGTAACGTTATCTGTATGCCCTTCTATTCGTAAATTTTCATCGGCATCGGCAAGGCTTTGGGCAATTCGCTTCAATACTGCCTGGCCTTCAGGAAGAATGTTAACACTACCTGACTCAAATAAAATTTTATCCATGACTTTGACGGATAACTTGCCTTGCAACTTTTGTATTTCAACATTTTTCATGGCTATATCTTGTGCCAATCGTTGCCTAAGCTCGCGCTCTCTTGCTAACAATTTATCATCTTCCGTCTCAATTTCGGCAATTTGTAAACGACATTGCTGCGCTATCGTATCCATATTTTGTTCGCAAGCGATAAGTTTAGCGTTAAGTTCTTCCATAGCCTGTTGATTTTGAGCCAATTGTTGATCTTTTTCTTGAATAATCGCTTTGTAATTCGTACATCCACTCAAAACAATAATTATTGACGCCATTAGCAACTTGTTAAACATAACTACAGCCCTTTCTTGGTTAAAAATCTGTACGCTATACACTCATGGGTTAGGTTGATATCGTACTAACGTCAATAGTCATTAGCAACCTTCTCTTACTGAGTCGCATTTTACTTTTTGAAGTTATTAGATTATCATCTGTCGCAAATTCAGTCAGCTGATTGGAAGGAAGGAAATGAAGGCTCGCTCTAACCATATTTACATAATTTTTTTGTGCACTTTGCTGTTAAATGCATGTGGCGGCGGCACCGGTTCGAGCTTTCAACCCAATCCAACCCCAGAAACAACCAAGACTAAAGCTCTTATACTTGGCACGCCACAGGTGTCGCCAGTGGTCATCCCCCCCTCTGCTGATGACCAACAGATCGTGATCACGTCTATTGTTAGTGGCGGCATTCATCCTGAGTATTTATGGTTAGATGAGATAGATGCCGAGGGTAATGTCATTGTCACTGATGTCGCTCGCCTGGTCGATGAAGGCCACGAGAATGACCAACATCGTGGCGACCGTATTTATTCGGTCACCCTAACCCTCAACCAGCCCGAATCAACCGCTAAATATTATCGAGTACGAGCCCAAAGACAACAACAGACCGTTGCCTCCAACAAGGGCACTCTCTGGGTCAGTGGCTGTCCCCTGCAAGCCCGGCCCTCTAATCCACAACTAGCCGCCTTTGATGAGCAAGAAAATGCTGATATTTACACCAATGAAGTCATTATTACCGTCAATGCCACGCCAGATCTTGATGAACTCAATAAGCTTAGTCAAAGTGTTGAAGGTCGGGTGGTTGGGTGTATCCCCTCTTTAAACCAGTATCTACTGGAAATTAACAACATTGAGGGCGTAGATGGCGTCTACGAGGCCATCAATGTGCTTCGCAATCATCCTGATGTCACAATGGCCACACCCAATGTGCAAGCCCTGTCTGAAGATGAAGATAATATTCAACAAAAACTCAGTGTCACCGCTCTTAGAGCGACGGATATTGAGTGTAATGGCGAGCAGTGCCAATGGCATTTGAATCGTATTCGAGCCTCACAAGCCTGGCAGGTCGCCGGGGCTGGCGACCCACAGCAAGGGGTTGCCGTTATCGATTTTGGGGTCAATTGTGATCATCCAGAATTGAACTGCGGAACAAACCATAACCTGGGAGACGACATTGACCACGGTACTGGCGTCGCCAGCTTAATCAATGCTCGCAATAATGATAATTTGTTGACTGGGGTTGCCTGGAATACTCAAATTTATCCCTACAAAGTTGTGAACAACAACAGCAATTACAGCCTCAGCCAAATGATCACACTAAGTGCCAGCACCAAGAATGTGAAAGTGATCAACATCAGTGCTGTCACCAAATCTGACTCTGGCCAACTCATCCGGCAGGCCGTGTGTAAAGCCATAGAAAGTGGTCGCTTAGTGGTCGCCTCAGCGGGCAATGTGCGCTCATCCAAGAATTGCCAGGAAGATGACGTCTACCCAGCCAAGTACAATACCATTGGCGAATGCGAGAGTGGCGCTAATCTCCAAAAGGGGCTGCTGGTCGTTGGTGCGACTGATCAATCCAATCAGTTGGCTCATTGGAATGATGGGCGTTACTGCTCCAATACACTCCACGTGGATATGTACGCACCCGGAAAAAATCTGTTTACGGCTAGCAGCACAGGCGGTTACGACTACAAAGATGGCACCAGTTATGCCGCGCCCATCGTCACTGGCAGCGCCGCCGTACTTTGGTCGGCCGAACCTGATCTAAGTGTCACAGAAGTACATGATCGCCTCACTCAGCGAGCAACGACACTGAACATCAACAATGTAGACACTCGAAGTCGAACCGAAGACACCCGTATGGAAGGACTTCGACTTCTGGACTTATATCAAGCCATCGATGAAGACTTGGCGGGTTCGACCACGCCACCGGACATCAGCCCCGACCCCATCACCTTTACCGCCATCGACAATGCCGATCCCTCTCAGTTGATTGGCTCCAATACCGTCACCATCAGCGGCATTAACGGCCCTGCCCCCATTGAAATCATTGGCGGCTTTTACTCGATTAACAATGGCCCCTTTAGTGATGCTCTGGGAACCCTTCGCAATGGCGACTTATTGACCTTACAGGTCTTAAGCGCTAAGGAATCCAACGAATCCGTTCAGGCCAGTGTCTCCGTGGGCGATTATCTCACCTCTTTTACGGTTACTACCGGCATCGTTGGCACCACTCCTGAAGCGCTGAGTTTTGAGACGGAACACAACGTTGCGATTGATGCGGCGATTGTATCGCCCCAGGTCACCCTCTCGGGGCTCAATACCGATACCCCGATCCAAGTCAGTGGACTGGAATATTCATTGGATGGCGGCCCCTTTACCAGCTTGCCTGGGGTGATCAACAACGGACAAACCTTACGATTGAGAATCACCGCCTCTGATACTCCCGCCACGGCCACCTCGGGTACTGTCACCTTGGGTGCCATCAGCCGTAGCTTTACCGTCATCACTGAAGCGGCTGACTTAACGCCCAATGCCTTCCGCTTTGATACCTTACTGAATGTGGCGCCCAACACGGAACAGCGCTCCAATACCATCACCATCGCTGGACTCAATACGGAGGCCGTCATTACCGTCAGTAACGGTGAATACTCAATTGATGGCGCTGCCTTTACTCATGAGAATGGCACTATCCGCAATGGCCAAACCCTGCAACTGCGCCACACTAGCGGTCGAGAAAACGATACCTGGACCAATGTCCAAGTGGGCGAATACCTCACCACCTTCCAAACCCGAACCCAGGCACAAGCCCCTGATCTGCGCGATATCGCCGCCCTACCCGCGCTGGTCAACGAAGCGGTTTCAGGGTGGCGTTTTGCCAACAATGGTGGCGGTGCCATCACCAACTGCTCGGTGACACCGACTCTGCCTGCTGGACTCTCAGTGAGAGTAACCAGTGAGGTCTTGAGTTGTGAAATTGTGGGAACCCCACAGGCTAGCCAAGCCCAAACGAGCTATACGGTCACAGCGACTAATGCCATTGGCAGCAGTCAGGCCACGATTACGATTGCTATCAATACTCAACTATCGGCGCCGATTCTATCGAACGTCAACGACCTTAGTACCTCGGTCAACACCTTGACCCACTGGCTCATCGACAATAGCGGTGGCGGCGAGCTCAGTAGCTGTAGCATCAGCCCAAGTCTACCCGCTGGACTGGTTATCCAGCCGACTATTGATGGCAATGATTGCTTGATTGTCGGAACCCCAACGGAGACACGCCTCTCACAGTTCTACACAGTCACCGCAAGCAATGCCACTGGCAGTAATGCTGCCAGTGTTGGCTTGGGAGTGAACATTGCAGCGCCCAAATTGGCTAATATGGGTAGCCAAGTCATCACTAGACCTGCACTATTTAATCGCTCGTTTTCCAATACGGGTGGTGGTCAGGTGACCAGTTGTACCAGTAATATTGCGCTACCTGCGGGCCTAACATTAAGTGTATCGCCCGCCCAAGATACCTGTGTGATCAGCGGATTTGCCAGTGCTGAACAAGCAGCACAAAGCTATATCATTACTGCCACAAACAGCTCTGGCAGCGACACTGCGAGCCTTACCATTACCGTTAACCCAATACCACCCGCACTTGGCGGAAGCGATAATGTGATTATTCAAAATGCCGCAACGCTGATTGCATTGAATAGTGATGGCGGCGGCTCGCTCACCAGCTGTAGAGCCAACAGAGCAATGCCAAGTGGCCTGTCCCTTAATGTCAGCGCAGATAGAAGCACCTGTGAAATTACTGGTGCAGCCACCACTGTGCAGCCTCAACAGGCTTATTTAGTGACTGGAACCAATGCTTCAGGTAGCAGTACTGTAACGGTGAATCTAACCGTGATCCCCCCAGCTCCTCAACTGTTGGATCATCCCGATCAAATAGAATTTACAGATACCCCCATCAGTATTGCCATGACCAACAATGGTGGTGGAAATCTGACAACCTGTAATATCACTCCGGTATTGCCAGGCGGGCTAAGTGCTCAAGTTTCTGGAGACACCTGTATCATTACCGGCATCACAAGCCTCAGTCAGGGGCCAGTCAACTACACAGTAACTGCATCTAACCAAGCTGGTGACAGCTCAGCGAATATTATCATTACGATCAATCAACAAGGAGCCTTTATCACCCGCTGGAAAACTGATAACGCAGGCTTTAGCGGTGATAACCAAATCAAAATCGGGACAAACGCCAATTTAACTTACAATTATCAAATTGATTGGGGTGACGGCAATATTGACACCAATGTCACAGGAAATATTACCCATACTTATGCGATTGCTGGGGAATATACAATCTCCATTACAGGGACATTCCCGCAGCTTCGGTTTTCTGATATTGCTGATCTTGGCAATAATAGTGAATTTGATAGCAGGAAACTGCTCTCTATTGAACAATGGGGAAATCTACAGTGGCTTTCAATGCAGGATTCATTTTTAGGGTGCACAAACTTGGTCATTAACGCTATTGATACCCCCGACCTAACGCAAGTCACTGATATGACGCGAGCATTTGCTGGGGCGACTAATTTCAATAGTGATATTGGTAACTGGGATGTCAGTAATGTGACCAGTATGTTTGGTCTCTTTGAAGATTCCGCGTTCAATCAAGACATCAGTAGCTGGAATACCGCCAATGTCTCGAAGATGCGTAACATGTTTGCCAACACGCCATTCAACCAAAATATTGGTGGATGGAATGTTTCTAATGTAGAAGACATGCACGGCATGTTTAGCACAACCCCATTTAACCAAGATATTAGTGCTTGGGATGTTAGCAATGTCTGGTTTATGAGCCTCATGTTTGCCGACACACCATTTAATCAAAATATTGGCAATTGGGATGTCAGTCGCGCTCGAGAAATGAGGGGGTTGTTCCTTGGCGCAACCTTTAATCAAGATATTAGCAATTGGAATGTTGCCAACGTGACCGATATGAACCAAATGTTTTTTGGAAACACCGCGTTCAATCAAAATATAGGCAACTGGAATGTGAGCCAAGTGACAGATATGGGAACGATGTTTGCTGGTGCAACCAGTTTTAATCAAGATATCTCCAACTGGACTGTTTCTTCGGTCGCTGATATGAGTTTCATGTTTGCCAACTCAAACTTCGACCAAAACATTGGTAATTGGAACATAACCTCAGTCACCAATATGACGGATATGTTTGTCAATACCACATTAAGTACCGCTAATTACGACAGCCTTCTACAAGGATGGGCGCTTCAGGTGCCACAGGCAGGCATCATCTTTAATGGCGGCAATAGCACATTCTCAAATCAGGCACAAACGGCGAGAGATACCTTGATCAACACTCATGGTTGGACCATTACCGATGGCGGGCCAAACTAAGGCGTCGTTTTTTACAATCTGAGTGGATGAATTTTCTATATAGCACTACACTTTAAGAATAAGACTTAAAGGGCTTGAGATATGTTATTTACTCACCTCTCAGCAACAAACGACTCCTCTGGTTTTGCCAGTGTTCATAATTATTATGAAAAGCTAGTGGTCGAGTCCTTAATTAATATGAATAAACGCGCTGAGGAAGACAGTGACTTTTTAGCCGATGTTTGCTGTGTCGCACTAAATCACCTCCCTCCCCGCTACATCCGTCACGATGTTGATATGACTTTCTTTATGTCGCCTGTGGAATTGTATGAAACCACGGAGAAAGTGCGCGAGGCCGTAGCGGATGCTATCAGCTATGTTTTAGAGCGCGAAAAAGAAAAAAGAAAGCCCCCAATAGAATCAATAGACACACCTGATCAAGCCTAAAAAGCATTTATTTTAATAGCTGGCTGAACTATCATGCCAAGATGCTTATTCGATTTTTTTTATTTTTACTGTTGTCCTGGCCGAGATCGGAGAGCACACGTCTGAACTC
>CAXQRU010000014.1:0-37919 GCA_964226685.1 Polaribacter sp.
CGACGCTCTTCCGATCTCAATGAAATCATTATGTTAAATAAAATCTGACCGGATCTCACATGGCATTGCTTCACATTTCATCCCATCGAATCACACGAACAAACCCCAGTTCTGCCTCTACGGTCCAACTTTGCGAATCTGAATGGCCCAAAACTGGGCTTATCGAGGAGCTTTTTAGAGAACTCAAACTGGCGATGATCAAACGCTTGAGCAAAGAGTATGGTCAGTTTACCGATGATTACAGCAACCACCCTCTATCAAGCTGGCTTAAAAGCTTTAAAGAAGGAAAAACCAGCTTTGAGCGCTTCACACAAGATGTGATGAAACAATTTGCCATCGAATTGGATAAAAGCGATATACCCATCGATGGTTTCTTGTTGTTTGCCAATGAAGCACTAGAGCACGAAGAGTTATTACACATCTTTTTTGTACAGCAAAATACCGCCTTGCAGATGGGTAACGGTTTAACGCTTCAAGAGACGCTTTACTTGGATACCAATATTCAACTGGCCGTAAAAATTAATATCACGGATTGGCAAGCTAACGACCCTCACCAAAATGCTAATGCCCTTACTCTACTTCGCTGGCGAGGTGAAAAGGAGCTAAGCGAGGCTTTTGAAAGCTTGATTGGGTTCACCAATAAGATCAACCTGTCTGCCGATACGGAGCAATTTCTTCAGGCAGTATCAGGCTATACCAAACCACTTAGCGATGAGATAGCCTTTCAAACCAAGCGCAAAATCGTTGACTTTTGCCTGGAACAAGACAAGCAAGGTAAAGCGGTAAATATTAATGAATTATCCTCTCAATTACGTAGTGACTCTGAAGATAGCTCTCTACCAGACTTCTCTCAGTTCATTAACGAAGTTCAGTCTTTTTCAAAACCAGAACTTATTCCCGACAAATCTCAATTAAGACAGTTCGTTCGCATTAGTGGACGAGATCATAGGCTGAGTATGAGCTTTTCTTCCAGCTGTTTAGGAGACAATATCGATTATGACTTGGAGTCAGACCGATTGACTATTCACAATATTCCGCCGGCATTGAAGGCTCGCCTTAAAAAACACCTAGGTGAGACCACTTAGAAATAAAAAATTTCAATCAGACCCGTTGCGCCTAAAACAACATTTATGTATCATTGCGCGCCATTGAGCCATGCCACCGAGCCTTTATGCATTTGCTCAGAGACCTGGCTCTACTTCCCTAGATGAATTCCAGAATTCTCGTTGTGACAACGTGAATAAAGTACCCTTTTGGCCAGCTATTCTATTGAATAGTGGGGGACGCATGGTGCGTTTGGCTTAACTTCTAATAAGGAAATAAAAGAATGATAAATTCTACTTCTAATAGCGATACATCCAATTCAGCAACAGCAAGTTGGGAAAGCGATGGTAAGCTAGGGCTTAATGTGGATGGTGATGCCAGTATTGATTCATTTGAAGCCAAATGGACCAATGTATTTTCTGGCTCGAAGAATGATCTTGTTGGTATGAGTGTAAAAATACCCTCTCCCAAAAAAGAGCACACCGAAGCACTGAAAACTAAAAGCCTAAACTTTCATAAGTTTGCCAAAGTAGTATCTGATGCGACGGGTCTTGCCAGGCGCTCACACTTTCACAGCCATCGTATACAGGCATTGACAACAAAGCTCAACAATAAAGCTTAATCTCCTAGTATAAAAGCTCCCTCCTAATTCAGTTTAGGGGGAGCTTGCATTTCCATACACGACTGTACAAGTTTCTACCGATTTAAGAAAAAACACACAGAGGCAGATTATTCCTCTATCATTAACGGTAACCTAATAATAATTTGATTGTAATCAGTGACTTTATGCGCCTTGCTATTATTCTCATCATTTTTTCAGGCTTTTCTTTAGCACAAGAAGCCCCGATAGTACCTAGTGATCCTCCTGCCATCGAGGAGAGCGACACTAAACCAGCGCCCGTCGCACCCGATATTGACCTAAAAGAGGTCACTGCACCGTTAGAACCCGTAAAACTGTCTCCTACTGAAACCGCTGATCCAGTCACTATCGATGAAATCCCTATCGAAGATGTGGAAGTGATATCGGTAGTGGAACCTTTAAACCTATTAGGGGCGACTGTTCTGCCTGGCACATCGACACGTTTGGCTTGGTCACCCGAGGTCTCTTTCAATGGCCTTTCACTACCAACCCCGGTATTGGTCGTTCATGGCAATAAGCCAGGTCCTACATTGTGTTTAACGGCAGCCATTCATGGGGATGAAATCAACGGTATCGAGGTAGTTCGACGGGTGATGTATGACATTAGCCCAGATAAATTATCTGGCACAGTGATCGGGGTTCCAATTGTCAATTTACAGGGGTTTCAACGAGGTTCACGCTACTTAAATGATCGGCGTGACTTAAACCGGTATTTCCCCGGTGATGCAAAAGGCAGTCTCGCTTCAAGAATTGCATACTCCTTATTTAATGAAGTGATCATACACTGCAACTTATTAGTGGACATTCACACAGGTTCATTAAGGCGCAATAATTTAGCTCAAATAAGAGCGGATATGAGTAATCAAGACGTTGCGGATTTCACCGAAGGTTTTGATGATATGGTCGTCGTCCATAGCCGTGGAGCTCCTGGCATGCTCAGAAATGCGGCTAATAAAATCAATATCCGCGCCGTTACACTTGAGCTTGGTGAGTCGTTGCGGCTACAAAGACATCAAGTCGATAGCGGTGTAAAAGGCATTTACAGCTTGTTAAAAAAACAAAAAATGTACAGTAAAGTCTTCGACTGGGGGGAGCCGGCTCCTATTTACTACAGTTCATCTTGGATGCGAGTCACCACAGGCGGACTTTTACTGAGCAACGTTAAGCTAGGGGACGTAGTCCGCAAAGGGGCCGTTTTAGGTACGGTAACTGATCCTATTACCAATGAGAGCAGTGATGTTATCGCAGAACTTAGTGGAAGAATCATCGGCATGGCCACTGATCAAGTGGTCATGCCAGGCTTTGCTGCCTACCACATTGGTGTCAAATCTTCCGAAAAAGGTCTGATGGGTGAGGCCCAAAACGAAGATGTCGATGAGTTTTAATTGGATTTAGTATTTTCCTCGCTAAACAACACTGGCCAAGCTGCTTTTAAGTAGGTAACCATTGACCACACCGTTAACAAGGCAGCCACCATAAGTGCGCTATAGCCAAGGTAGCCTGTCCAATCAATATCGCTAGGGTTGTTCCAAAGCAGAAAACCGATGGCCACCATTTGCGCGGTGGTTTTTACCTTGCCAGTCATAGAAACGGCAACACTCGCACTCTTGCCCTGCTCTGCCATCCACTCTCTTAAGGCCGAAATCACCACCTCCCGACTTATGATGATCAATGCAGGAATGGTAAACCACCAACTATTATAAGCTTCGGCCATCAATACTAAGGCAACCACGACCATTAGCTTATCGGCAACAGGATCTAAAAATGCGCCAAACGGTGTGGTTTGGTTAAATTGCCGAGCGACCCAACCATCTAGCCAATCTGTAAATGAAATGATGGCAAACATCAATGCCGAATAAAAATAATGCCATTCATAGGGCATATAAAAAACAATGATAAAGATAGGAATAAACAGTATTCGTAACAGTGTGAGTTGACTAGCAAAGTTGAGTTTCATGTGATAATTCGTGATTGACCGCTTAGAGGCATACCTTACTCATTGTGAAAGGCGCTGTAAATATCCATCGCGATTTTTTTGCTGATACCAGCGACTTTCTCAAGCTCGGTAACACTGGCTTGTTTAATTGGCTCAAGCCCACCAAAGTGTCGCAACAATTCCCTTCTACGTTTCGCGCCAATGCCTGGAATTTGTTCTAAACTTGAGGTTCTGCGCTTTTTATCTCGTCGTTGCTTATGACCCGTAATGGCAAAACGGTGAGCTTCATCTCTAATTTCTTGCAGTAGGTGCAGAGCTGGTGAATCGCTGTTTAAGACTTTTTCCGTACCATCGGCCAGTATCAGGGTTTCGAAGCCTGCCTTACGAGTCGTGCCCTTGGCTATACCAATGACTTCAACGCCCTCGACCACTAACTCTTGTAACACATTTAATGCCTGGCTGAGTTGACCCTTACCCCCATCCACAATCAACACATCGGGTTTGACGACCTCGCCTTTTTGAACTCTTGTATAACGGCGAGTCAAAGCCTGGCTCATAGCGCCATAGTCGTCCCCAGGCGTTACATCATTGATATTGAAGCGGCGGTAATCCGATGAGCGGGCACCAGAATGGTCAAAAACCACACACGATGCTACGGTGGCCTCACCACTGCTATGGCTGATATCGAAGCACTCTAATCGATTAGGCAGTTCTGGTAAATTCAGGGCCTCTTGCAAGGCAAGAAAACGCTGCACGCTATTTTGCTGGGAATTAATTTTGGTATTGAGGTTTTGAACGGCCGCTGTTTCGGCCATACTCAACCACAGCTTCTTTTGGGTACGAACCTTATGACTTAAGGTTAAACTTCTTTTGGCTTGCTGCTCTAAGACCTCTAAGAGTAAAGCACCATCTTCCGTTAAGGGCTGATTAATGATGATTTCATTGGGCAATTCTCTGTTTTTGTGCCCCAAATAAAATTGAGCCAAAAATTCCTGAAGCAACTGCTCATTACTTGATTGCAGTTTATCCTTTGAGAAATAGCTTTTACTACCAATCACTCGAGCTTGCCGAACATACATCACATGAATACACACCTGATCCATGGTTTTAGCAATAGCAAAAATATCTGTTTTAGCAGCCCCCTGCTCCTTACTAAACCCCTCTTGAATATGACGCAATGCTTGAATTTGATCTCTCACTACCGCCGCTTTTTCAAAGTCTAATTTAGCGGAGGCCGCTTCCATTGCGTCGGCCAATTCATTCATGACCTCTGTCGTTGCCCCTTGCAAAAACTTCACCACGTAGTTCATATCTTTAGCATAATCTTCAGGAGAAATATAATTCACGCAAGGTGCTGTACAGCGCTCAATTTGGTATTGCAAACAGGGTCGACTGCGATTGCTGAAAACGCTATTTTCACAGGAGCGGACTTTGAAGGTCTTTTGGATAAAGTTTAAGGTATCGTAAACCGCACTGACATTGGGAAATGGCCCAAAATAGCTACCCTTACCACGTTTCATTCCGCGATGAGAGCTAATCCTAGGATACTCATCATCGGAAACATAAATATAGGGATAGGATTTATCATCTCTAAGCGAAATATTATAGGGCGGTTTTTGTGATTTTATTAAATTTTGCTCAAGCACCAAAGCTTCCGCTTCAGTGGTTGTTATCGTCACTTGAATATCATGAATTTTAGAAACCAATGCTTGCGTTTTAATGGTAAGCCCTGTCTTTCTAAAATAACTGCTCAAGCGTTTTTTTAAATCGCGGGCCTTACCAACGTATAATATCTCGCCTTTGGCGTTATACATCTGATAAACACCAGGACTTGAACTGACACTTTTTAAAAAAGTGCTTGAATCAAATTCACTCTGATTCATGGTTGATAGTTCTAAAAGTTAAATTAATTCTTGGGCCCATATTTTTTTGTGACTTGGGGATTTGATGTTGCCAATATTGTTGGGTATCACCTTTCATAAGCAGCAATGAGCCATGCTCTAAATGAATTTCATGTTTATCTTTATGATTGTCTTTTCGGCGAAACAGCATTCGCCGAGATTCACCCAAACTTAATGAAGCAATAATGGGTTGATCGCCCAGTTCTGGCTCATCATCGCTATGCCAAGACATGCTATCCGTACCATTTCGGTAGTAATTAAGTAACACACTGTTAAATGACTCACCTATCGTTGCCAGTAATCTTTCTCTGATCTGTTGCAAAATGGGCAACCATGGCAATGGCGGAAAGCGAGTATTGGAATAGGTATAATAGCATCCTTTATCGCCATACCAAGCCGTTAACCTTGGTGTTTTTACTGAACGATTAAACAGGTTGAGTGTAGGTTGATCCCAACTTACCTCAGCAATCAGTCGATCTAATAATTGGGCTGCTTCTTGGCGCTCTAACCACTGAGGATGATAACGCAAATCACCCTGACGCAAGTTTATCTCTTGTTCAAATAGAGAGTGTTGCATCATTAATGTAAACCCGAGGTTCTATCTCAAGCTTCACCTGATAGCAGTCATAAACACGCTGACAAACCGAATTAGCGTACTCAAGCACCTCATGACCAGAACAATGCCCAGGATTTACCAATACAAGAGCCTGAGCGTGATGCATGCCCACGCCATTGATGCATTCGCCCTTGATACCAATATGATCAATTAACCAACCGGCAGCCAGTTTCATAGAGTTGTTATCGTGCGGGTAAGCAACCATCTGAGGAAATTCTGCGATAAGTGCTTGAAAATGCTCTTGAGTAACAATTGGGTTTTTAAAAAAACTGCCGGCATTGGGAATATCTTTTGGATCAGGTAATTTTCTTTGTCGGATAGCAATCACGGCTTTGGCAATATCCTCTGCACTCAAATTCTCTTTGGAAATAAGTTCATCGGCTAAAGCTGGATAATTTAACATAGGCTTTGCCAATTTTGATAAGCGAAAATCTACTGCGGTAATAATGGCACGATCTTTTAGCGCTTGTTTGAAAATACTATTTCGATACGAAAATTCGCAAGCTGCATTATTTAGTGACTGCTGCTGTTTCGTTTCTCGATCAACAAAATGCACACAATCAACGACAGACTGAAGTTCAACACCATAGGCACCAATATTTTGAATAGGCGCAGCGCCGACACTACCTGGAATCAGTGCCAGGTTTTCCAAACCAAACCAGTGATTTTTTACCGACCACATCACTAGCTCGTGCCAATTAACGCCCGCTTCGGCTCGAACAATCAGTGCTGACTCTGTCTCGCTCAGTATTGAAATTTTTCGCATACCTAATTCAATCACAAGACCTTCGACAAACTGCTCTAACACAATATTGCTACCGCCGCCAATCACTCTGATTGGCTTATGCTCTTTATCTGCTAACTCTAGCAATTCAGCCAATTCTTGAATTGAGGTCGGCTCGGCAAACCATTGCGCAGTTGAGTTAATCCCAAGGGTATTTTTAGCATTTAATGGATAATTCTGGAGCATGATTGATTATTCTGCTAACTGGCCTTCAATATGTAATAAGAGTTGATCACAGGCATTTTCAACAAGATCGAGCACATAATCGAACTCCGCTTTGCCTCCCTGATACGGGTCAGGAACTTCGTCCACGTGGCTATCTGCAAATTCAAGTAATAAACCTAAATGACCAGAGAATGAGCTTGGCTTCATCGCTTCAAGGTTTTTAAGATTACTTTGATCCATCGCGATCACGTAATGATAATTTTCAAAGTCCTGAGATGTCACCAAGCGCGCCCTTAATGATGACAAATCGTAGCCTCTCATTTTAGCGGCCTCTTGTGCCCTTGGATCGGGCGCGTGGCCGATATGCCAATCACCCGTACCTGCAGAGTCAATCTTAATGTGATGATCGAGTCCCTTATCTGTGACTTTTTTTTGAAAAATACCGTGAGCCGTTGGCGAACGACAAATATTACCTAAACAAACAAATAATACATTAATGGTCATCTTAATTACTCGGTTAAAGACTTTCGAATACGCTCTAAATCATGTTCTGTATCAATGCCCAAAGGCACTTTTTCGCAAGCTGGCTCAACATGAATTGATAAACCATTATCCAATAAACGAAGCTGTTCCAAGGATTCCAGTTGTTCAATAGTGGATGGCGGAAGATTGACAAATTGGGCCAGAGTCGACACGCGATAAGCATAAATACCGATATGCCGCTGAGCAATCAATTCTGACCACTGCCCAGCCGTTGCCCTTGGCCATGGAATCGGCGCTCTGGAAAAATACAAGGCCAAGCCCTTTTGATTGCTCACTACCTTGACGGCATTTGGATCTTTAAATTCATCTTCAGAGTGAATGGTCGTCGAGAGTGTTGCACAGCTCGCATGGATATGACCATGAAGATTTTTTGCTACTTGATTGATCACTTCAGGTGGAATCAATGGTTCATCGCCCTGCACATTGACAACAATGTGCTCGCTATCAAGTGATAAATGCTGACACACTTCATAAATCCTATCAGTTCCAGATAGATGGTTCTTTGAGGTTAAACAAGCCTTCGCACCAAATTTCTGACAAGCATCGACGATACGGGTATCATCCGTGGCCACTACCACTTGACTGGCAGCACTTTTTAGGGCTTGACGATACACTCGCTCAATCATCGTTTGACCATTAATATCGACTAAAGGCTTACCTGGTAAACGGCTAGAGGCAAAGCGTGCGGGTATCACAACGGTAAAATCAATCATTAGACTTAATAACCTTTACAATATTTTGAATCAAAGATTCCGGCAGTTTGGCCGACACATCCAAGGCCCACCAATGCTCACGGGCAAAGGACGTGCACTTGACTGCATCTTTCATGGTCATGATAACAGGTTCATCACCAAATTCTGCAAAGTCTTCGCTACTAAAGGGGTGATGATCTGCGAACGCGTGATACTTGGCATCAATACCTAGAGCGGCAATGGCATCAAAAAAACGTTGGCTATGGGCGATGCTGGTCACTACATGTACCGACCCATTAGGCCAAGGCCGATCACCTAAGCTAGCTGTTTTTGAGCCGCTAACTTGCCGCCATTGGGTAGCTTCCAAAGAATAAACAATTGAACAGAATTCATCAGACTCCGTGCTGAGACAAAAATCTACCTGTTGTAGTCGGCTTATTGGCTCTCTCAATGGCCCGGCTGGTAAACAGCGTCGGTTACCTAAACTGGTTTGACTCACGACACAAAGCTCGACGGTTCGCCCAAGGCGGTAATGTTGCAAACCATCATCACTAATAACGACGTCACAATCATGATTGGCCAACAAGCACTGAGCGGCTGCCACTCGATCTACACAGACCGCCACTGGACAACGAGCTTCCCTTGCGATCATCAACGGCTCATCGCCAGACTCACAAGCCTTAGAATCAGGGGTCACTATTTTGGGGGAGGACGCATCAATACCATAAGCTCGGCTGATCACTCCAGGTTTCAAGCCCTGCTCTGCTAAGGCTTTAGCCAAAGCAATCACCACCGGGCTTTTACCACTGCCACCCACAGAGATATTACCGACAACAATGACCGGGACAGGCAAAAGGATTTGATTTTTGAGCAAACGAGCGGCTCGAACCTTGGATAGTAGATAAAACAAACCTGATAAGGGCAGCAGCAGCGTGCTCACTACTCCCTTTTTGGACCAAACTGATAAAAAGAACCGATGCAACCAGGGCAAATGGTTTGAGGGCGTCATTCCTTATTTGGTAGGATTAACTACGGTCATTCTTTGGTCAGCAAAGCCCAAACGCCCTGCCGCATCCATAAACCGGATAACATGTTTATAGGAAGTTAACTCATCAGCCAAAATAACCAAAGGCAGTTTGTTATTCCCTTTAGAGGCCTCACCCAAAGCCCTCATCAATGTTTCAACTTCACCATTTCTCACCGTTCTACCATTGATGCTGTAGGTACCTGAACGATCGATAATAACATTCAAGACATTTTCTTCAGCCAAGGCAGCCTCACCTCTGGATTCAGGTAACGTCACTACCAAATTGCGCTCCTTTTTAAAGGTTGTGGTGACCATGAAGAAAATTAACAGAAGAAACACCACATCAATCAATGGGGTGAGGTTAATGGTATTGTCTTCTGTTCTTTGTCTGCGAAAATTCATTATTTAACCTTGGACTCAACACGACGGTCACTGTACAACGCATCCACCAGCTTCACAGATTCCTGCTCCATGGTGACAGCCAAATTATCAATTCGGCGCACAAAATAGCGATGACTAATCATGGCCGGAATAGCAACTACCAGGCCAGCAGCCGTGGTAATCAAGGCCTCAGAAATGCCCCCCGCTAAGCTTTGAACATCACCCGTTCCGGTTTCTTTCAATACCCAGAAGGCTTCAATCATACCAAACACTGTACCGAGTAAACCCAACAGCGGAGCAACGGCGGCTATGGTTCCAAGTGCATTGACATAGCGCTCCATACCATGAATCACCTGGTTGGCCGCCTCTTGGATACTGTCTTTCATAAGATCGCGGCCATTGCGAGAATTACTCAAACCAGCCGCTAGAATTTTACCTAGCTCAGAAGACTGCTTAAGCTCCTTGAGTTTAGCCGCATCGACTTGATTGTTTTTAACCCAGTTCCAAACCTGCGCCAGCAAGTTCTTGGGAGTGATTTTCTTGGGGTTGAGCGTCCAATAACGCTCGATGGTAATAGCAAAAACAGCAATAGAACATAGTAAAATTGGCGCCATCATCCAGCCGCCTTCTTTAATCACATCTTGCACAATGAGAACTCCAAGCTAATGACGACACAACTTTAGCATAAAAAACTCACAGTTATGTCAAACCGTTTTAAGGAAACTCTAATTAATACTCTGGCCTAGCCGGTTTGTTCGAGATTAAGGACTAAGACCATTAGGCGGCGAAGCCCGCCTATGAACGTTTTGGACTCACGCAGAGTAAGGCCAGGGTCAATTAGAGCTTTCTTTATAATGGGCCTATTATGGACTAGTGAATTCAATCATGCCAGTAGCGTTTTCTCGTTTCTCGAGCGAAGGATTGCTGCCAGTTCTCATTTTCATCAACCACCCAAGATAGCGTTCCACTATCAGCGGTATTCACCCATTCGATCCCAAGTTGTTCATAGCGAGCCGTCACAGATGAGGCTGGATGACCATAGCGGTTTTTATAACCGGATGTAACAACCACCAACTCAGGTTGAGTATGATTTAGAAAATCTACCCCCGATGAGGTTTTACTGCCATGATGTGGTGCCATAAAAATATCTACCTTTTCTGGCAAATGACCAGAAATCAAGAGGGCAATTTCAGCTCTATGCTCAATATCACCCGTCAACAACATTCTTTTTCCAAACGCTTCAATTTCTAACACACAAGAGTAATTATTGGATTTTAAGGGTGTACTGAATAGATAATGCTCAGATCGATCATCCAAAGCCGGTGGCCACAAGACCTTGATAGAGACATCATCCAATAGCCAGCTTTGCCCTTGTTGACATAACTGAGCGCCTTTGAGCGTCTCTCCAGCCCAAAGCTGCGCAACATCAAATTGACGCTGTAAGCTCGCCAAGCCACCGGTGTGATCGCTATCATTATGGCTCACCCAAAGCCCGTCAATGCGATTAAACCCTCGAGCACGTAGAAAAGGCGCTATCACCTGCTCTCCGGCATCATTGCCCATCCCATAGGGCGGCCCAGTATCGTAGAGATAAACTTGATCATTGATTTCCAAAACAACAGCACTGCCCTGACCTACATCTAAGAAATGGATGGCAAAAGGGTATCGGTTTGGGCTTGGGAACCATAAAGGTAACAAACAAGGTATCGCCAAAAGGCGCAAACGCAATGGGATTGGGCTCAAGTAAAGAATGGCACCCAATAAAGCGATCAACACAACCAACAAAGATGGCTCACCCAGGGCGCGGTAGAAAAATCCAGGTAGCCATTCATTGATGACTTGTAAAAATTTCACCAACCATTCCAACAAAGTAGCGGTTATCACAAATAAAAAATTGCCTGCATTAGGCAACCAAAAGACACTCGCCAAGCCAATCAACAATACCGGGACAACCAAGAGCGATACATAAGTGATCGCTATGATGTTCGCCAAGGGCGCACTCAAGCTCACACCAGAGAAAATCAATAAACTGGGAATGCTCAAACCTATAAAGATCACCCACTGGGCTCTTAAAAGGCCTTTCCACTTAGGTAAGCTTGGGTAACCAACAAAACACCACAACAAAACCGCTACAGCGCCAAATGACAACCAAAATCCGCTGCTTTGAACCGCCAAAGGATCGAAGACAACAACCAGCAATAGCGCCCACATCCACACCAGCCAGACAGGGACTTTTCTGCCCAATAAAATAGCGCCGTGAAAAACACAAACCATGATCAGAGCACGTTGCGTTGGCAAAGAAAAACCGGCTAATAAACTATAAAATAAAGCCAATCCGATGGAACATGCCGAGGCTAGTCCTAAGCTCACAAAACTCGGTCTTAAGAACTGGACCAGTCGTATCGCAAACAAACCAATCTGAAACCCAAAAACAGCAACCAAACCCACATGCAAGCCTGAAATAGCCAGCAAATGAATGGTTCCGGTCTGCTCTAAAATACGCCTCTGCTCTTTTGAAATCCCGGTTTTATCTCCAAGAGTCAGTGCTTTCGCTAAGCCCACATAATTGGCATCCATCGACTCATCCATTTTTTGACTAAGGTCAGTTCGAATGCACCCAAGCCAATCATCCGCACAACCACCACCCACCCGCTCATTAAACTTTGAGCGCACAACCGAGCCGCTGGCCGCAACACCTTGACTGAGCAAATAACTTTGAAAATCGAATGTGCCTGGGCTCACGCGGCCTCTAGGGCGCTTTAATTTGACATTTAAACGCCAAATCTCACCAGGTCTCACCTCACCATTGTGCCAACGCAGTTGCACAAGGTAATGTCTATCTTGATACTCAAACTCAAAGTAAAAACGCTGCGTTAGGCCTTCGTGAATGACTAAGCCTCTTACTTGGCCCTCAATGGGTAGCGGCTGCCGATCGAGTTCATCTGGCCACTGAGACGAGACGGCACAATAACCATGCCATGCACCATATAAACAACCCACCACAATACAAGCAAAGATAGCGTGGCGCCGATAGCAACATAGTAGTAATATCACTAACAACGTGCTAGTTTCATAGAGGGTTGGCAGTGCTGAAACGTAGCTGACGCTAGAAATTGAAACAATCAGTAAAAGTAGATACACCATTTTCACATCCTTATGAGAGAGAACATGCTAACGATCACACCATTAGCCGCCTTGACTGACAACTATATCTGGATCATTGAGCAAAATCCATCGGAAGTGGTTGTGGTTGACCCAGGCGATGCCAGGGTAGTGTTAGACTGGCTACATAAGGAAAATAAAAAAATAAGCGCCATTCTAATTACGCATCGCCATCATGACCATACTGGCGGCGTAGCCGAACTGACCCGGCACTACAAAGTGCCTGTGTATGGCCCTGATTCACCACAGGTCCCCTGCATCACTCATAAACTCTACGATGGCGACCATCTGTCCCTTTTTGATGGATATTCAACCACCATTCTCAAAACACCTGGGCATACTCACGATCACTTGGTGTACTACATTCACTCAAACGACAATGCTTCTCACCAATTATTTTGTGGAGACACCCTATTTTCAGCAGGTTGCGGACGTATTTTTCCCGATGGCAGCGCCCAGTTACTGTTTCAATCTCTACAGCGCTTAAAAGCCTTACCCCAAGAGACCGTTATCTACTGTACACACGAGTATACCTTAGCCAATACCGAGTTCGCTTTAGCCGTAGAGCCCGATAATCAAGCTTTGCAAAGACGTAGAACACAAGCACAACACGAAGCCATTACCCTACCCACCACACTGAGCCAAGAGCTTGAATTTAATCCATTTTTACGAACTGACAAGGAAAACATTATCCAAGCCGTCTGCGCCAAAGTAGGCAAGAGCATAGGCGATGAAGAATCGATTTTTGTGGAGCTACGAGCTTGGAAGGATCAATTTTAGCTTGACTTAATGACGCCACGCTCTACACTGCTCAAAATAATAAGCTATGATAAATGTTATTACCTTTTAACGACTAACAAAGCAATTAACCAATGATAAAAAAACTACTGCCACTAAGCCTTTTGGTATTGACTGCCTGTACCAGCACACAACACACTGAAAACACCTCTCAAGTACCGACTCCTACTACCAAGCTCGTTGAGGCTCCAACAAAACCCAAAGAAATCCCCAATAATGTTTGGTACTTCCTAAGAGAAAACTTGCAACTGGAGGCGCCAGAAAACTCGCAACCCTATATTGACGAAATCATCCAAGAAAACACTCGAATCCCTAAATTAGCCAACGCCTTACTCGATAAATCCTCACCTTATCTCTACTACATAAACCAAGCGGTAACTGAAAGAGACATGCCCGCTGAAATTGCGCTGATCCCTTTGGTTGAAAGCAGCTTTGACCCTCAGGCACTATCGAGCAGCAAAGCGGCAGGTCTCTGGCAATTCATACCAATAACGGCAGAACGCTTCAAGCTGCGAGACACTTGGTGGCATGATGAGCGACGCGATGTCATAGCCTCAACCACAGCAGCTTTAGACTACCTAGAGTACTTAAATCGCTTTTTTGAAGGCGACTGGCTGTTGACTATGGCTGCCTATAATGCCGGAGAGGGCACGGTTCAGCGCGCCGTTAAGAAAAATCGAGACAAAGGTCTCCCTGTTGATTTTTGGTCTCTTGATTTACCCAAAGAAACGCAACGCTATGTACCTAAAATTTTGGCATGGGCGCGTATTATTAAAAACCCTGAGGCTTATGGAGTGACCATTAACACTATTGAAAACGAGCCTTACTTTGTGGCCATCGATATTGGTTCGCAAATTGATTTAAATCAGGTAGCCGAGATGGCAGGGATTGAGTATGATTTATTACTCGCGCTCAACCCCTCCTACAAGCGATGGGCCACAGACCCAGAACCTCCCCATAAATTACTGGTACCCGTAGAAAATGTTGCTACCCTTCAAGAAGCTCTTGTTGAAACACCAGTCAGTGAACGCATGAGTTGGAAACACTATCAAATCAAGCCTGGAGATTCTTTGAGTGTGATTGCCCGCAAACATGGCATCAGCGTGCAGGCTTTAAAGTTGGCGAATAATCTGAGCAACAGCAACATCCGAGCGGGAAAAACTTTGGTGATTCCAGTTCCGAGCAACCCTAGAGAATATGCCAAGAACGATTAACCGGCAATCATATGCCACCGCCTAAAAAATAGTTTTTAGGCGGCATAATCAAATAAACTCAGACGAATGTTTCTAAGGCTTACGAGTAGCCAAAGTTTGTAGACTAAATTGTGCCTGCGAAATAAAATGGCAAAAAGACTCAAAATGTTCTTTGGTCAAAGGCTCTTCTGTTAAACCCCTATCCGCATAAACGAGTGCTGCATTTCGATTGTTGACCCGCAAGACTCCGATAAACAAGGGTCGCCTTTGCGTAAGCTTTTTCACTTTACTAGTGAACATATTAGCATCCCACATAGTCTCTTTTTGGCCAAGCCAAACTGGTTCACGTCGATTACTAGCGTAACTGAAAATGGTCGGTTCGGGGCTATCTAAATCAAAATTGAAATTCTCTCGCCAGCCCTCCGCTCCCTGCCCCAATATATACTTAGCGGATAATTGGGTTTTTCTGAAAAAGGCTAACACCACTCGTTCCAGACCAATACCTCGGTGCATACCTTCTAACACCATCCTGAAAATGGTGTTTACGTCAACTTGCTCTGTGACAACCGTAGTCAACTCCCTCAATAGTTTTAATTGGAGTTTGGCATCAGCTTGTAAAATTTTAATGGTTTCTTTTTCTTCCTTGGGTGTATGAACAACCGCCGAATTAGGGTTAGGAATTAACTGGCAAACTTCAGGCACTCCATAAGACAAGGCCACTGACGCAGCCTCCTCTGCCATTTTATCCACTAAGGCGCGCGCATCGAGATATGAAAGCCCAGTAAACTTAACCACTTTTTGCAATATACAATCCATTTCTGAAGAAACCCACTTTTCCGCAGGCACACGAGCGACAGCTTCACCCAATCGAACCGCTTGAGCCTTCTTAGAGACCGAAGGCTGATTGGACAGCGCTTCCTGTAACACATTGCCCAAATGCCAAGTTTTACCAAGCTCTTTGGAAAGCTCTTTAAAACTTGTCCCTAGTCTTTCCATAATCAACGCCTTAGTATCCGAACTGCTATCAATATCAACGTCCAGTTTATCCGCATCGGCCCCACCATAAGCCCAAAAAGCCATTTCGCCCAAGTTATACAATAATGTGGCCACAAACACTTCTTCTCGCTCCTCATGACCAAGGTGAGACGTAAATGCTCGCGCTTGGGTGGCACCATGAAAAGCACTCGCCATTTGTGACAATAGATGCTGCCTAGGCTTCTTTCCTAACAGAGACTCTATCACCATCAGAGAAATACAGATCGCACGGACGCCTGTAAAACCAATCAATACGATGGCCCTAGTAACAGTGTTTATTTCTTGATCATGCGGATTATAACGAACCGTATTAGCAATTCTCAAAACCTGAGACGTTAAATGCGGATCTTGTAAAATCACACTCGCCAATTGGCTAATTTCTGTCTCTTCTTGCCCAGTTAAATCGTTAAGCTCTTTAACCACTTTACCCAATACTGGCATTTCATTAGCGCTCAGGCGCTTAACCCACTGTTGTAAACCCTTTGGCATACTTTGATCACCCAATTATTATTTGAGGTTTATAGAGCTGGAACCATAGATTAAGCATAGCAAACAAAATTCATATTATTGATCTTGACGCCAATTACTTCAATTGAGGTGACTATCGTTAAATTGAGGTGACTATCGTTAAAAAGAATGGATATAATAGCTCTCTATGCAATTCCCCCTATCACTTGGAGTTTTTGGTTGAAGGCACTTTTGTCCATTATTTTTGGTTGTTGTCTTGCACCCATCGTGTTGGCGAGCTGGAATAATCCTTATCCAGCATCTGAGGCAAATGCCAATACCCTCTATTCTGTTTTTACTGAGAGACCCAAATATCTCGACCCTGCCCGAGCATACAGCTCAACTGAATATGTATTTCTCGGCCAAATTTATGAACCGCCCTTGCAATACCACTACCTGTTCAGGCCTTATCAATTGGAAGAACAAACTCTCGAAAAAATGCCTGAAGTGATTTTTTACAATGAACAAGGTCAAGCCTTATCAGTGCAAGACGTGAATAGTCAAAATCTTGAGGTCGCCTATACTGAATATCATCTAACGTTCAAAAAAGGGATCTTGTACCAACCTCACCCAGCCTTTGCTAAGAATGAAAACGGTGAATATTACTACCACAACTTATCTGAAAGTCAGGGCAGCCAATATCACACCATTGCTGACTTTGAACACACTGGAACCCGGGAATTAACCGCTCACGATTATGCCAACCAAATAAAACGTATTGCCAACCCTAGCGTGCACTCACCCATTAGTGGTTTGATGCAAGGCTATATTGTTGGCCTAAAAACGTTGAATCAACAACTGAAGGAACATAACGAACAGCACTCTCTTAGCTACAATGACTACCTTGACCTCAGGCAGTTCGATGTGGATGGAGTCAAGGTGGTCAACGATTACGAACTCATTATTCGAATTAACGGCCGATACCCACAGTTCAAGTATTGGCTGGCTATGCCATTTTTTGCCCCCATACCATGGGAGGCTGATCGTTTCTACACTCAACCAGGCTTTGAAAAAAATAATATCAGCTTGCACTGGTATCCTGTTGGCACCGGCGCCTATATGCTGACAGAAAATAATCCAAATTTGCGCATGGTACTTGAAAAAAACCCACATTTTAGGGAGCAAACCTACCCAACTGAGGGGGAGCCTGGTGATAAAGAAAATGGCTTGCTTGATGATGCTGGCAAAACCATTCCATTTATCGACAAAGTCGTTTTTATGCGAGAAAAGGAATCGATCCCAGCCTGGAATAAATTTTTACAGGGTTACTTTGATGCGTCTAGTATTAGCTCAGACAGTTTTGATAGTGCTGTCAATTACAGTGCCAGCGGCAATATTGGCCTAACCGATAGCATGATAGAGAAAAATATTGAACTCAATACCGCTGTTGACACCAGTATTTTTTATCTCGGTTTTAATATGCTGGACTCCATTGTGGGAGGCGACTCAGAGCGTGCGCGCTTACTGCGACAAGCCATATCTATAGTCATCGACTATGAAGAATACATTTCTATCTTTCAAAATGGTCGTGGGGTGGCCGCCCAAGGGCCTATTCCTCCTGGCTTGTTTGGCTACAAAGAGGGTGAAGCTGGCATCAACCCCTATGTGTATAATTGGGAAAATGGCCGCCCTAAGCGCAAAGCGGTTTATGAGGCTAAAGCCTTACTTGAAAAAGCCGGCTACAAAGATGGCATCGATCCCAAAACTGGAAAGCCACTGATACTCTATTTTGAATCCGTTGATTCCGGCCCGGACAGTAAAGCACGCCTTAACTGGCTCAGAAAACAATTTAAAAAACTCAACATTGATTTGGTCATTCGCCCCTCAGATTACAACCGTTTTCAGGAGAAAATGAAAAAAGGCGTTGCTCAAATTTTCTTTTGGGGTTGGAATGCGGACTACCCAGACCCTGAAAATTTTCTATTTCTGTTTCATAGTCAACAAGGAAAAGTGGATCATCTTGGTGAAAATGCCGCCAACTACGCTAACCCCGAATTCGATCAGCTTTTTGATCAAATGAAGAATATGCCCAATTCTCCCGAACGACTCGCCATCATTGATCAAATGGTTGAAATTTTAAGGCGCGATGCCCCTTGGGTATTTAGCTTGCATACCAAAACCTTTGTGTTAAAACACAGTTGGCTTAAAAACTATAAGCCCTTCTTAATGACAAACACCGGTACGATTAAATATCGTCGAATTGATACTGATTTGCGCCAAAACTTGCGCGAACAATGGAACCAGCCAATTGTCTGGCCCTTAATCATCACAGTCATTCTCATCGTACTGCTGATTGCTCCTGCTGTATTGGCCTACCGCAAACATCAAAGGAGCCGCGCACTGTGATTAGCTATATTATTCGCCGCATCTTATACGCGATCCCCATATTAATTACGGTGAATATTTTAACGTTTGTATTGTTCTTTTTTATCAACTCACCCGATGATATTGCAAGAGCGCAACTGGGTGAGCGTCGCGTCACAGTTGAAGCTATCGATCAATGGAAAGCCGAACGCGGTTATGATAAGCCACTACTATTTAATAGTGAGGCCGAAGGACTTAAAAAAATATCAGAGACAATTTTTTTCGAAAAGTCGATCAAAATGATGGTCTTTGATTTCGGTTCATCTGATAGTGGGCGCAATATAAACTCTGACATCAGCCAGCGCATGTGGCCCAGCTTAGCTATTGCCATTCCATCGCTGATTGTCGGTATTATGTTAAACATTAGCATCGCTTTAATGATTGTGTTTTTTAGGCATACTGCCATTGATACCACAGCTGTTATTATTTGCGTCATCTTGATGTCAATCTCATCGCTATTTTACATCATTGGCGGGCAGTACTTACTCAGTAAAACCTGGCATCTGATGCCGATATCGGGCTATGACACCGGGCTCGATGGTCTTAAATTTCTAATATTGCCGGTGGTGATTGGCGTCATTGGCGGTATTGGTCAAGGTGTACGCTGGTATCGAACGCTCTTCTTAGAAGAAATCAGTAAAGATTATGTGCGAACTGCCAAAGCAAAAGGACTCAGCGAACTGAGAGTGTTGTTTAAACATGTTCTCAATAACGCCCTCATTCCTATTTTAACCGGTGTGGTTGTGATCCTCCCCTTGCTCTTTATGGGCAGCTTATTAACGGAGTCTTTTTTCAGTATTCCAGGCTTAGGCAGCTATACCATCGAGGGCATTTTACGTCAAGATTTTGCCATCGTGCGCTCAATGGTTTATTTAGGCTCTGTACTCTATATTGTAGGATTAATCCTAACCGATATCTCCTATACCATTGCCGACCCACGAGTGAGACTGAATTAATGGTCATTGGTGACGTCAAGTTCAATTTATTCTATACCGACATGTTGTTGTTTTTGTTGCTGATCGTGATTGGCAGCTACTTTTTATACGCAAGAAAACACGAGCATATGATTGCTCCTTGGCGACGACTAGCCAAAGGAGCCATTGCAATGGGATCTTTGGCTATATTGCTCTGTTATCTAGCCGTCGCGGTAGTTGATTCCATCCGCTTTCAAATCAATACCAGTGAGACTCAAGAACCCATTTATGGCCCTAGCACCACACTGTTAGACTACTGGCTACAGCCCCTTAAAGATCGACACGAAAAAACTTACTCCGCACCTTTTGCCACCCACCTATACAGTAAAGAAGCGATAGAGCAACCCGATGGTACGATAATAAGGGATTTTCCTAGATTAGATTATGGTGGGATTCATCTTCTAAAAAGCGGTCAATCTATGAGCCACGATATACTCTCTCGAAGTGGCCTCGGTTTGGCATATGGACTTGTAGTGAGCGCAATGATCTTGTTGTTATTAGCTTTGCGTTTAAAAATAAAATATGACTCTAGCTATCGACAGCATGTCTCTGACATTATCTTTAATCGAAGCCGAGCTAACTGGCGCGCGTTCTGGTTGGTATTGAGTCTGGTTATTATCATCAGCTTTATCGTTGGTGTACTGAGTACCGCTTACCACGTTTTAGGGACGGATAAGATTGGCGAAAGCGTGCTTTATCAATCCATCAAAAGTATACGTACGGGTATTTTAATAGGCACCTTAACTACTTTAGTGATGCTGCCTTTTGCCATACTCATGGGCATCAGTGCGGGTTATTTTCGTGGCTGGGTGGACGATATCATCCAGTTTTTGTACACCACCTTGAACTCGATTCCTGGTGTGCTACTCATCGCCTCCGTGATTTTGATGCTGCAAGTTTACTTAGATAATAATGTCGATCAAAACACTCCTCTTGCCGAACGAGCTGACTTACGGCTGCTGTTCCTCTGCATGGTGCTCGGCATCACCAGTTGGACAGGGCTATGTCGCTACCTTAGAGCGGAGTCATTGAAACTTCGTGAGATGGATTATATTGCCGCCGCTCGCAGCTTAGGTGTGAGTCATGCCACCATCATTACTAGGCACATACTTCCCAATGTGATGCATATTGTTTTGATTACCGTGGTGATTGACTTCAGTGGCTTGGTGCTAGCCGAAGCCGTTCTCGCCTATGTGCAAGTGGGTGTTGACCCAACCACTGAAAGCTGGGGCAATATGATCAATAGCGCACGTTTGGAAATGGCCAGAGATCCTGTAGTTTGGTGGTCACTGTCCGCCGCCTTCTTCTTTATGCTGACTTTGGTTCTGGCTGCCAATTTACTCTCTGATGCTGTTCGCGATGCACTTGACCCAAGAGGTGAGCATGACCGATAACACCCTGCTCAATGTCAACAATTTAGTCCTGCAAATTCGTAGCGAACAGACAGCCAACGTAATCAAAGGCATCAGCTTTAGCATCAAAGCGGGAGAGACTTTTGCACTCGTTGGTGAAAGCGGTAGCGGTAAATCCATGACGGCATTCTCGATTACCCGTCTGCTGCCATCTGCAGCACAAATTGTCGAGGGTAGTATTGAATTCAAAGGCATCGATTTATTGCGTCTTTCAGAGGCTCAAATGCAAAAAGTCAGAGGCCGGGGAATATCGATGATTTTCCAAGAGCCGATGAACTCCCTAAACCCAGTAATGACCATCGGAAAACAAATCGCTGAAGCAGTGCGCAACGCGCACCCCAATTATTCTCGTGGCAAAATTGAGGCCGATGTCCTAGAGCTATTAAAATTGGTCAAAATTAAAGATGCTGAAAGACGACAACATGAATATCCGCATCAATTTTCTGGCGGTATGCGTCAACGAGTAATGATAGCCATCGCACTGGCCGGCGAGCCACAGCTTCTGATCGCCGATGAGCCAACCACAGCATTGGATGTGACCATTCAAGCTGAGATTCTTGATTTGATCGAAGAAATACAGCAAAAACGAAATATGTCTGTATTGCTGATCACTCATGATCTCGGAGTGGTTCATCAAGTGGCCGATCGTGTCGGCGTTATGCGCTCTGGTGAGCTTTTAGAAATTTCTGAATGCTCACAGTTTTTTAAGAGTCCGCAACATCCATACAGCCAACAATTATTTGATGCTATCCCTAGCCTTGCCAAACGCGGTCAACGATTGGTCTCCGTCAACGAAACCCAAATGGAAGCGTTAGAATCGAAAGAGCCTATTAGTCATTCAAACAACCCTATTCTTACGGTGAAGGGTCTCAAAACCTACTTCCCCATCAAAAAGGGCGTATTCAAGCGAACTGTTGGACATGTCAAAGCTGTAGATAACGTCTCATTTTCGCTGATGCCAGGTAAGACCTTGGCCTTAGTGGGTGAGTCCGGCTCTGGTAAAACCAGTCTCGCCAAAAGTGTGATTCGATTATTAGAACCTTATGGCGGCCAGATACAATTTGCAGATAAAAATATTGCAGGGCTTAACAACCGAGCCATGAAACAGCTCCGCTCCGATTTACAAATTATCTTTCAAGACCCCTACTCCTCAATGAACCCACGCATGTTGGTGAGAGATATTTTAAGTGAGGGCATGAAAGCCTTAGGCGTTGGCTCCAAAGCCACTTATGAAGCACGTATGGTCGAGTTGCTTGAACTCGTCGGTTTAGAGCGCAGCAGTTTAAACCGCTATCCACACCAGTTTTCCGGAGGACAACGTCAACGGATTTCTATTGCGAGAGCCTTGGCGGTTGATCCCAAGGTCATTATTTGCGATGAGCCAACGAGCGCCCTGGACGTCTCAGTACAAGCGCAAATTTTAAATTTATTAAAAGATCTACAACAACAGCTTGGGCTTTCTTATTTATTTATCACACACAATATGTCAGTCGTGAGTTATATCGCCGATGATATTGCCGTGATGTACAACGGTAAAGTGGTTGAACATGGAACCGTTGAGGATGTGATTTTACGGCCTACGAATGAGTACACGAAAACGCTGATGTCGGCGGTGCCAGAGCTATATAAGGCGCAATAATACTATTCTCCGTTTAAGCTTTACGACTAATTCTCTCTAGCCCGATCAAAGGCTAATGTCATCATTTAAATGGCGCAGCTCTGACAAAACACGCTCATCCAACCGCTGGACATATTCTCTATATTCATTTGACTTGTCCAAATCTCCCATTTTTTTGTAAGCAATTGATAAAAAGAAATAGCTGATTGCCTTATCGTAGTTATCTTGATCACCCAAGCCTTGCAATAACTTGTCGATCATATCCACCCCCTGCATTGGGTCATCATAACAGATAAGAGCCGATGCTCTAGTGCCGACAACCGATGGCTCCCAAGGAACAAGCGTCACGGCCTGATGCGAATACTCTAAGGCTCTATCACTATTTTTCGAACCCAGGCAGCACAAGGCATAGGCAATATTATTCAGGGTAATGGCTTTTACATACTCATCATATTTAGAAGGCTCTTCCTCTATAAGCTCCAGTGTTTTTTCAGACCAATAACTAAACTGCCGATAATCGTGTTCTTTTTCATAAGCCATGCCTAAAAACTGACACAGCAACGGCGAACGTTCGTAATCATCACATTGTTTGATGAACGCTACCAACTCTTTAAAATCTCGACGAATATAAAAAGCATGAGCCATATTCAATTGATAAGGAAGGCTATCTCGAAAAGATTCTCCGTTTAGCAAGTGTCTTATTTGTTCACCATCCGATGGCATTTGCGCATTACCATTTGGCCAAAATGTAAAAAATGCAAAGTAGGCATTCACAGAGCCATTGATGAACCAAAAAATTTTCCAAGCATCACTAAGAGATTCTTTATAGGTAAAAAATATTCCAAAAGAAATTAAGCACAAAATAAAATTAATGACGCCACCTGCCGATAGCATGATTAAATGACGCCACTTATGTTGCTTTTCAGCGGGAAAGGCACAGTAAGCCAAACCCAAGGTTGGAGAGCTACAAAATTGCCAAACCGTTTTGCGAGTGGTCACCGAAAACAGAACCACCCCTTCACCAAACACAACAATTGGGCAAATCCCTCCAAGTAGCCTTGATGAAACATAGTGACCTAGCTCATGAAGAACGATACTGATATACATCATCGGCACTAACCAAAATGCAATGATAAAAAGGTACAAAAACTCCAACTTAGGAAAAGTGAACACGAAATAATGTAAGAGCGGTAAGGTAATCACTGTTAACAACCATAGCCACTTCCCACGAGCACTCACTCTATGAGATTGACATTGTGGACATGCATGAGTGTTGGTTTTTGACAGTGCTACAAAATGCTGAATCAGCTCTGACGTTACGCCACAAAAATCACAGGTAATAGTCGGTTTTCTACTCATATCCCAAAGTCGGACGCAACCACATCTCCGCCGTTGCTAAATCCCAACCTTTCCTCCTTGCATAATCTTCCACTTGGTCTTTATCAATTTTGCCCAAACCAAAATAGCGTGCTTCTGGATGGGCGATATACCAACCGCTCACTGAAGCCGCTGGCCACATGGCATAGCTATCGGTTAACTGGCTGCCAATAGCCTCTTCCACATCCAGCAACTTCCATAAAGTGCCCTTCTCAGTGTGCTCGGGGCATGCCGGGTAACCGGGCGCTGGGCGAATACCGGCATAGGCTTCTTTAATGAGATCCTCATTAGTCAATGACTCATCAGAAGCATAACCCCAATACTGTTTTCGAATTTGCTCATGCAGCCATTCAGCAGAGGCTTCGGCAAAGCGATCGGCAATGGCTTTCACCATAATCGCATTGTAGTCATCACCTTTTTGCTCGTACTGTTTAGCAATCTCTTCAGCGCCCAAACAACTCACCGCAAATGCGCCCATATAATCTTTATTCGGGGAAATGTAATCGGCTAAAGAACGATAAGGCCGATCGGCTGGGCGATCGACTTGCTGGCGCAGGTGGTGCAATGTGGCGATACGCTCACCATCATAGAATAATTCCGTCGAGTCGCCTTCTATGGCGCGTGCCTCAAACAAGCCGAATACGGCTTTGCACACTAGCTGTTGTGTCTCGATTAAATCATCTAGCATGGCTGTCGCATCAGCATAGAGCTTTGACGCTTCCGTACCAACAATTTCGTCGGTTAAAATTTCTGGAAATTTACCGTGCAATTCCCAGGTTTTGAAAAAGGGCGTCCAATCAAAACGTTCTTTCAATTCCTTTAACGGAATCTTATCTAAGATTTGCTGACCCAACTTCTTTGGAACCACCGCTTGATAGTGTTCCCAGTCTATCGGGGTTGGATTCGCTCTTGCCTTTGCTAAATTTGCAAAGGCTTTCTTCGCGCGTTTTTTCGCATTTTGCTCGCGAACCTTTTGGTTATCCAATCGAACCTGCTCCTTATAAGCCTCTTTTTGACTGCTCATTAATTTTGATACGACGGGTACCGATTTTGAGGCATCGAGTACATGTATCACACCGTGTTCATATTCCGGTTCAATTTTCACGGCAGTATGGGCTTTCGAAGTCGTGGCGCCACCAATCAACAATGGAATCTCCATGCCTCGCTCTTTCATCATTTTGGCAACCGTGACCATTTCATCAAGCGATGGAGTAATAAGGCCTGAAAGTCCAATGACATCGGCATTGTGCTCAACCGCTGCATCTAAAATTTTCTCAGGTGGCACCATCACACCTAAATCGATGACTTCATAGTTGTTACAGGCCAACACGACACCCACAATATTCTTACCAATATCGTGCACATCACCTTTGACTGTAGCCATAATCACAACGCCGTTATTTTGGCTAGTATTGCCAGAGCGTAGCTTTTCCTCTTCAATATATGGCAACAAATGCGCAACCGCTTGCTTCATCACGCGAGCACTTTTTACCACCTGGGGCAAAAACATTTTGCCCTCACCAAATAAATCGCCAACCACATTCATACCGACCATTAAAGGCCCTTCGATGACCTCAATGGGTTTATCGGCTTGCAGACGAGCCTCTTCAGTATCTTCAGTAATGAATTCGGTAATGCCTTTAACCAGAGAGTGAGTGATGCGCTCTTGCAAGGGTAGCTCGCGCCATTTTAATTTATCCGTTTCCTTGGCTTCGCTGGTTTGACCTTTTAAACTCTCGGCAAAGTCCACCAAGCGCTCGCCCGCATCCTCTCGGCGATTGAGCACCACATCTTCCACGCGTTCGAGCAGCTCTTTTTCAATATCATCGTAGATGGTAAGCATGCCTGCATTGACAATACCCATGTCCATACCCGCTTTAATGGCATGATATAAAAACACAGAGTGCATGGCCTCACGCACGATATCATTGCCTCGAAAAGAGAATGACACGTTGGAAACACCACCAGAAACCTTTGCGCCGGGTAAATTTTTCTTAATCCACTCGGTGGCTTTGAAAAAATCGACTGCATAATTATCGTGATCACTGATGCCGGTGGCGATTGGAAAAATATTGGGGTCAAATACAATATCTTGGGGGGGAAAGCCTAACTTATCGACCAACAAACGATAAGAGCGCTCACAGATTTCAATACGGCGCTCGTAAGTATCGGCCTGGCCCTTTTCATCAAAAGCCATCACCACGGTAGCGGCACCATAGCGCAAAATGGTTTTTGCTTGTTCAAGGAACTCTTCTTCACCACTTTTCAATGAAATTGAGTTCACAATGGCTTTACCTTGCACACACTGCAAACCGGCTTCGATGATTTCAAACTTGGAAGAGTCAATCATGAACGGTACGCGAACAATATCCGGCTCTGCGGCCAGCAAGTTTAAATACCGACGCATCGCAGCGACACCATCGAGCATGGCATCATCCATATTGACATCAATAATTTGCGCACCGTCTTCGACTTGCACACGGGCGATATCGATCGCCTCTTCATAATTTTCTTCTTGAATTAAGCGCGCAAATTTTCGAGAGCCAGTCACATTCGCCCGCTCTCCGACATTGACAAAACCCGTGTGCTCGTTGACAACTAATGGCTCAAGACCACTGAGTACCATATCGGCTACTTTCATTACACCGCCTCCGTCAATACACGAGGCTTATAAGCTTGGGCGAGTTGATGCAAGGCTTTGATATGCTCAGGGGTAGTTCCACAACAACCACCTAGAATATTGACATGATGCCCAGCTACAAAAGGTTTAATCAGCTCGGCCATCTCTTCAGGAGTTTGGTCATATTCACCAAACTCATTGGGCAAGCCAGCATTGGGATGCGCTGAGACTAAGACTGTTGATACTTTATCAAGTCGTTTGATATAGGGCAGCATATCGTCTGCACCCAGAGCACAATTCAAACCAATACTCAAAAGATGCCCATGCATCATAGAGACCCAAAAAGCTTCCGCCGTTTGGCCTGATAAAGTGCGGCCACTGGCATCGGTAATCGTGCCCGATACCATCACTGGAATTTCTCGATCCAATGACTCTCTTAACTCATCAATGGCAAACAAGGCCGCCTTAGCATTTAATGTATCAAAGACGGTTTCCACCATTAATATATCAGCACCTCCATCCAATAAGGCTGTTGCGGCTTGGGTGTAGGCCACTTTCAGCTCATCAAAGGTCACCAAACGCTTGCCAGGATCGTTCACATCGGGCGACATGGACGCCGTGCGGTTCGTTGGGCCCAGCGCACCCACCACAAAACGCGGTTGTTCGGGAGTTTTCTTAGTCCACTCATCCGCCGCTACTCTCGCACACCTCGCCGCGTGATAATTAATATCATAGACATGAGCTTCCATCTCATAGTCCGCTTGAGCAATGGTGGTGCCATTAAATGAGTTGGTGGTCGCAAAATCGGCCCCCACCTCGAAGTAGGCATTATGAATTTCTGTAATGATATCGGGCCTTGTGATTGCCAAAAGATCGTTATTTCCCTTTAATGGGCTAGGATGATCGGCAAAATGCTCCCCACGAAAATCGGCCTCATCGAGCTTATAGCGCTGAATCATGGTACCCATAGCACCGTCTAATAACATGATACGCTTTTGTAAAATATGGCTAAGCTGCTCAGAAACCAACATAATCACCCTGCTTTAGATGTCAAAAAGGGCGCTATGATAGCGTAATTGGGCCTTTCTCGCACTATTAAGGGCATTTAGCACAGCCATAATGGCCAATTTTTAGATATCGAGTAAATCAAGGAGCAAAACGCCTTTGTAGCACACTCATGGATTGATTGATTTGCTGAAAAGTTTCTTGTGAGCCCCCCCGATCGGGATGATGCTGCATAGCCAACTCTCGATAACGGCGTTTAACCTCCGCATAACTACAATCTGCTGATAGATTAAACCGAGATAATGCCACACTCAGCTCGTCATCTGAGACAAACGCCTGCCAGAAGCTATCGAGCAAAGACTCGATCGACGCCTTGTTCGCCTGCTCCAGATGACTCCAATTGAGATAATAGTCACTGAGCGCTGCATCTGTCTCACTGCCTTTAATTAAGTCCTTTTCGGCAATAGGCTGGTTAATTTGCAATTCAACGGCAAGACTACTGATTGATAAATAACGCCTATACTCTTCCCAATACGTATTCTGCAAATGATAGAGAGCATTATTCACTAGAAAATTGACGGCAAAGAGGTGTTCAACATCGCTCATTTCATACTCAGACAAGTAGCCTTGCTCGCGAAGCTGATCGATCAAATCATAAAGTCGATGGGGGCCTGGATTGATATCCAACAAGGCCATTAACGGTTCGATCAAATAGTTGGCCAAGGCAAACTCCTAGGGTCGAGCAGTGCTTCGGGCAAATCTTTAAAATACTCACCCTCTAAGGGGGCAACTTGGTAATAAAACGGCTCGCCACCTAATTCAAAACCCAAACCGTATGCGTGCAAATACACACGATCTGATGGCTCCTGACAACCATATCGCGTATCCCCTAAAATAGGTGCACCAAGGCTCTTAAGAGCGACACGGATCTGGTGAGTTTTCCCTGTTCTTGGCTTCAGTACAAATAAGCGTTTGCACTCGCCGCTTGCCGCACTGAAAAATTGCGTAATGGCTGGGTTGTTGTGCGTTGGACTTAAGCGCCAACAACCGCGTCTAGCCGGTAGCATATCTCCCTTAATACACCCCTGCTTTTTTTTAGGCTTACGAGAACTTAGGGCCAGATAAAATTTGCAGATCAATCTTTGTTCAAATTGCATCGACAGCGCACGATTGGTCTCTTTATTTTTTGCGAACAACAATAAGCCAGAGGTGACTTGATCTAGGCGGTGCACAGGATAAAGAGGCTCTTGGAAATGCTCTTTCACTATCGCCATAATACCTTTATCATGATCCGTGCTGAACATAGGGATGTTAGCTGGCTTATTGATCAGTAAAAAATCCTCTTGTTGTGCAACAATTTCGAACATGATTCGCCTAGGTGTGAATACTGGAATCCATATAACATACTGCTCCTGCAAGGCAATAACAAGGGCCATTCTATGACATCCTCGTTTCTACTGAACCTGCTCGCTCAACTTTTCCTTCTGGCCATCGGTCTGTTGGTGGTTGCCATCCTCATCATGTACATCGTTGATAAAACCCAAAAAACTCACACGATTCGACGCAATTATCCTGTCATCGGCCGATTCCGATATTTCTTTGAACATATGGGTGAGTTTTTTAGGCAATACTTCTTCGCCATGGATCGAGAAGAGCTGCCCTTTAACCGCGCTCAACGAAGTTGGGTCTACCGAGCTTCAAAAGATGTCGACCATACCATTGCCTTTGGCTCCACCCGCAAACTCGATAATGTTGGTAGCTTGCTGTTTTTAAACTCAGCATTCCCCAAACAAAGCCAAGACATGGTTCATCCCGTAACAGTCACCATTGGGCCTCACTGCCCCAACCCCTACAATGTGCAATCGATCGTCAATGTTTCGGCCATGAGTTACGGCTCGCTATCAAAGCCTGCAGTCACCGCACTGTCCAGCGGTGCAGCAAAGGCTGGCTGTTGGCTCAATACCGGTGAGGGCGGCTTAGCTCCTGCCCATTTAGAGGGTGGCTGCGATATTATCTTTCAAATTGGGACGGCAAAATATGGCGTGCGGGATGCTGATGGTAAGCTCTGTGATCTACGCCTGAAAGAAATCGCCGGCCATGCACAAGTCAAAATGTTTGAGTTAAAACTCAGTCAAGGGGCAAAGCCTGGCAAAGGCGGCATTTTACCGGGCACGAAAGTTAATGCAGAAATCGCTAAGATTCGAGGTATTCCCGAAGGCCAAGACTCCATTAGCCCCAATGGCCACCTCGATATTGATTCACCGGCTGACCTTCTGGACATGATTGATCGCATCCGTACAGTTACCGGCAAACCCACAGGCTTTAAATGTGTTTTGGGGGACACCGATTGGATAGACGAGCTGCTCGACTTGATAGATGAACGCGGGGAAGCCTCGGCACCAGATTTTATTACCCTAGACAGTGCGGACGGCGGGACGGGCGCCGCACCACAGCCACTTATGGATTATATGGGTTTACCCCTTAAAGAGAGCTTGCCCTGGCTAGTTGATAAACTTATCGAGAGAGGCATGAAAGATCGAATCAAAGTCATTGCCTCAGGTAAATTAGTAACCCCCGCTGCCGTTGCCTGGGCCATTGCCATTGGCGCCGATTTTGTCAATACCGCTCGCGGCTTTATGTTTGCTTTGGGCTGTATCCAGGCGCTTCAATGCAATAAAAACACTTGTCCAACTGGAATTACGACGCACGACCCAAAACTCCAACAAGGCTTAGTGCCAGCAGTGAAAGCCGAAAGAGTCGCTAATTATCACAAAAACATTACGTATGGCGTCGGAATGATCGCCCACTCTTGTGGCGTAGAAAACCCCAGAGGCTTAACCAGAAAACACATTCGCATGGTACTTGAACAAGGTCTTTCTAAACGATTAGATGAAATTTATCCAGAACCTCAAATTATCCAAAAAGATACGATGAAATAGACGAAAAACAACACTTTAGGGCACTATGGGGTATTGCTATTGCCAAAGTAACTTAATAGACTAACTTTGCATCGGGGCTTTCACACTCGTTTCCGAGCACTCAGTTATCAATCGCAACACAAGGTTAAACAATGTCAGAGAAACTACAAGGAACCGTTAAGTGGTTCAACGAAAGTAAAGGTTACGGCTTCATTTCACGCGATGGCGGCTCGGATCTATTTGTTCACTTCAGCAATATCACAGGAGACGGTTTCCGTACTCTCAAAGATGGCCAACAAGTTCTGTTTACAGAAGGCATGGGCCAGAAAGGACCACAAGCGGAGAATGTTGAGCTAGCTTAACACTCGAAGGCCCAGTTCTCTGGGCCGAGCTTAGGTCATTCTATATTAACTTAAAGACGCTTCCAAAAATTAGACTTTCCCTTATGGTCGATATAGGGCTCCAACTTCCATCTCGGCATAAAGAAAACAATTTTTAGAAGCGTCTTTGAGAAAACACTAGGATTTTTCTAGTGCTTAGTATAGAATGCGCCGCTCTGGCGCGGTGGCAGAGTGGTTATGCAGCGGACTGCAACTCCGTGTACGCCGGTTCGATTCCGACCCGCGCCTCCAATTTTTACTCATTTTCAAGTCAAACTTGAAAGAGTATTGCAGTAGGGGTAACATGCCCTACTTCAAAAATCCTACCCTGCCCGGGTGGTGAAATAGGTAGACACAGGAGACTTAAAATCTCCCGACTGAATAAGTCGTGCCGGTTCAAGTCAGGCCCCGGGCACCATTTTATAAAAGTCTTTTCTAATTCTTAATAACAAGAACCCCCTCCCAAGCGAGTATAAAAAAAACCGTTGGATCAACTTTTTCCTAGTTTTTTTAGTGCTTATTAACTCGCTTCTACACTTAAAATCTTTATCCACAACATCAGGGGATAACATTGTGGTTAACTTGTGTGGTTATACCAGCGCACCGCATTAAATGCCTGCCGCAAGCTAATGGCTAGATATTGGCCCGCCAAAAATAGGGCAAAAAAGCCCATCTTTAGCCATCATACTTTATACTTTACATTTGCACTGCCCAGCCGTACTGTAGCTACTGCTTTACACTCGAGACTAAAAATGAAAATAGCTGTTTTATCAAGAAACTCCACTCTGTATTCAACCCGCCGCCTAAAGGAGGCTGGAGAAGCCAGAGGACATGAAGTTGATGTGATTGATACCTTACATTGTTATATGGATATCACCAAAAGCCGGCCAGCCGTCAAGTATCACGGCCATGAACTTCCCTTCTACGATGCCGTCATTCCTCGTATCGGAGCTTCTATCACCTTTTACGGTACCGCTGTGGTTCGTCAATTTGAAATGATGGGCACCTTTTGTGTTAATGAATCAGTGGCCATTAGCCGTTCCAGAGATAAACTTCGCTCACTCCAATTGCTGTCGCGAAAAGGCATTGGGCTACCCAGAACAGGCTTTGCCAATAAACCCGATAATATTAAAGATTTGATCAAAACCGTGGGTGGCGCTCCCGTTGTCATCAAACTCCTTGAAGGCACACAAGGTATTGGCGTAGTGTTGGCCGATACCAATAAAGCCGCTGAGAGCATTATTGAGGCATTTATGGGCCTTAAAGCCAATATACTGGTTCAAGAATTCATTAAAGAGGCCGATGGGGCTGATATACGGTGTTTTGTGGTCGGCTCTAAAGTGGTGGCTGCTATGAAACGACAAGGTGCCGATGGCGAATTTCGCTCAAACTTGCACAGAGGAGGATCAGCCTCCATTATTCGACTGAGCAAAGAAGAGCGAGCCACTGCGATCAATGCAGCAAAAGTGATGGGGCTCAATGTGTGTGGCGTAGACATACTTCAATCCAAAAATGGGCCTGTTGTAATGGAAGTTAATTCCTCGCCAGGGCTCGAAGGAATTGAGCATGCCACCAATAAAAATGTGGCGAATATGATTTTCGATTTTATTGAAATGAATGCCAAACCTAATAACACCAAAACTCGGGGTAAAGGTTAAGATGACATCAAAAATGGTAGTGGGTAATTTGGAAAATTGTAACCTCCCTGATCTTGGTATCGAGTCGTTGCAAGTCAGGGTAGATACTGGCGCAAAAACATCCTCTCTCCATGTCGATAACCTATCCAAATTTACTAAACAAGGAAAAACCTGGGTAAAATTCGATATTCATCCAGATTTGTATAATGTTGACAGGGTGATTCATTGTCAAACAAGACTTAAAGATGTTCGACGCATCAAATCCTCCAATGGTACGTCTGAAGAGCGCTATGTTATTAAAACAACATTATCTCTTGGAAACCAGACCTGGCCGATTGAAATCACTCTCGCCGACCGATCCGATATGAGTTATCTGATGTTGCTTGGGCGCGAAGCAATGGGTGATCGACTACTGGTCGACCCGTCTCAAACCTTTATGCTGGAATCTAACGATGAATGATACGAACCCAATCATTTATGCCTGCAAAATTGTTGGCGACGGCTTTGGAGAGCTTCTGACAGAGCAAACCGCCCCAGTGGTCTTAAAATCTCATGAGCTAGCCTGGGTTCATCTTGATCGCAATCATAACCAAACTAAAAATTGGCTCAATGAACATGTTCCATACTTAGACTCCATTATTGTTGAAGCCTTACTGGCCGATGAAACTCGCCCCAGAATTGTCGAACATGAAAATGGAGTGCTCTTGATATTAAGGGGCGTTAATCTTAATGAAAATGCCCAACCTGAAGATATGATATCAATTCGAGTTTGGGTTGACCCTGAGCGCATTATTACTCTTAGAAGACGCCCCCTCAAAGCGGCCCTTGATTTACAAGAGCGATTGAGTCAAGGCAAAGGCCCGAAGGATGCTGGTGAGTTTATCTGCGCCCTATCCTCGCTACTCTTTCAACGCATGGAACCTTCATTAGTTGAGCTGGACGAAAGACTCGATAATATTGAAGAAATTATAATGGATTCGCCCGATGTATCCGAACGCCAAGCGATCACAAATATTCGCAAACAAGCCATCATGTTTAGACGCTATATGGCCCCTCAAAAAGATGTTATCGCTCAACTGAGGCTATCTGAATTACCGTGGCTGGAACAATCTCATAAGCGAAGATTACAAGAATCTGCTGATAGAATTGTTCGCTATGTAGAAGATCTTGATGCGATGCGTGAGCGTGCACAAATTGTGAAAGATGAATTAGCCAATGCCATTGCAGACAAGCTCAATCGAAATATGTACGTATTATCCATAGTCGCTGCCATTTTTTTGCCGCTAGGGTTTCTCACGGGTTTATTAGGTATTAATGTGGGTGGGATGCCTGGAGCTGATAATGACACCGCTTTTTGGATTGTCTGCTTACTCTGCCTTGGGTTTTCAAGCATTATCATCGCCGTTTTTAAATGGTTAAAATGGCTTTAAAACCGTTAATGAATCACATGATCTGGCGATGGCTTGACCCTCAAACTCTTCTCAAGTGAATCGGGTACAGCTTTCTCCTTTTCACTACCACCGACCTGCACAATAAAGGTCAACGCCCGAGATAAACTGACTCCATCAACCTCAACTTGCGTATTCACATAGATATAATATCGGCCCTCCACTTCTGCAATAACACTAAAAGGCAGAATCACTCTTGAGCCATCTAACATGATAGTTGGATTTAAGTCTCCCTCAACTAGGTGGAGCCCTTCTGATGCAGTGACTGACGCTGTTAGTTCTCCTTCGGCATATTCAGCATCCAAGGAAATATCAATTAAGTATTCAATGCCCGGGATATCCAGGTTAACTTGGCTGTACACCAAGCTCACCGCCGCTCCAGGCTTATAATACCTTGGTTGGTTCTGAATATAATTTTCAGTGTCTACCGTTTTAGCACTAACACCCAATGCGAAAGAACTCATTGTAGAGAACAGCAGGCATACAATATAGAGTAACTTCATCCGCTCACCCTCAAAAGACCGTTACATTGAAACATACTGTGCCCCCACCCGATGCGCTATCAACATTATAATAATGATAAACTTCAATAATATATTCATCGACAGCTAATGTCACATTCATCACTTCCACATTATTAGTGTCGGATTCACTGAGAGCTAGTAAAGCGCCATTTAGCAAAAGCTTGATATCAGGATCTGAACTGGATAAGCCACTGACCCGAGTTGCCGTGATGGTATGTGAGCCACCTGAAACCACATTCAATCGTAAAAATTGGCGATTACCCAAACGGTTCTGTTCGCCATTGACTCGATGACTACAAATAGTTACCGGGTTAGCATCATCAGAAATACTTTTGTAAACTGGCAAATCGTTAGCATCCCCACCACTGTTGGTTTCACCTGTGCCATAACTATCTTGAACCTCAATCAACTGAGAACTTAGCAAATTATCAATCTCCGTTACCGCAGAGGGGTTTTGTGATTTAATGGTCGATACCAATGAAAAAATACTGGTCAAGGTGGATTGATTTTTATAAGCAGAGCTAACCATTGCATTGTAAATCGCAGCTAAACCAAGATTAACGGCATCATTACTGTCTGCATCTGAATCAAAAATATCATACAGCACCGTTTGCACAGAGCCTTCATTAAACCAACCTCGATTAATGCTCGCATTGCTCTCTACATTAATCTGAAAATCACTGGCCTGAGATGTGCCACCAGAATCACGATAAACCGGATCTCCCGTAATCATACCGGATAGCGCATTCCCAAAACCCTCGCCCAACGCAACTCGCATATCAAGTTTCGAGGTTATGCCATGTGAGCCACCAACACTATCAGAGCGAGATAAATTATCCTCAAAATAGTGCCCCCACTCATGGATCACCACATGCTCATCGTATTCATCCGAGTCACTATCGGCCTTACCTAGTATGTAAATTCGATCATTTGAATAAAAACTCGTTGAAATTTCTCCATTGGAAAGCAAACCTGTCGCACTACTGTTGTTGACACTCCAAAAAATATCAGCATCATCCATCACGATCGAGCTATCGATCGCCACTACGGCTTGTGTTGCTTTGTAAACAGAATCTAAGATGGCAAAGGGGCCTGCACTTCGTGGATCACCATAACTACTGCCCGTCCAACCCGATGATGCCAATATGTTTCTTGTGGTGTCAGTAGTCCCACTATTGAGACTGGCACCATCAAGCACATAGAGCCTGTTACTATTGGTGTTATCTCTCACCTCAAAATCCCATATGGCTCCTGAAGTGCTTTGAGTCTTCGCTTTTATTCGAATCACGGTATCGGTATTTTGATTGACCGCAAGGGAATAAGTACCACTATCAGAGGTAGTGGAAGATGACATAATACAACCAGAACTGGCCAACGCTTCAATCTCTGCACCACGCACGGGTAGAGTTTGAATATTGTTATAATCAAGACCACCACCGAGAGTGCTTGAAAAAGGGACACGTTCGTAGCTAATGGTGCCAGAAATCGTCACCGTAGAACCGGATGCCGCACAATCAGCCCCATCGGCACCAATTGTTTTTAACTCGCCTTCTTGATTGGATAAAGCTGGGGTCACGTTGTTTGTGGTGTTTGTGTTATTCGTGGTAGTGGTTCCACCACCACCGCCCCCACTACAGGCGCCAAGAGTGATCACGAAAATTAATAGTAGAGTTTTTCTTGTCATTGGAGCAACTTGATCAAACGGCCTCTATTTAGTCTAACGCCAAATCGACCATTTGCAAACTTCAACGAAAAGAACGCTATCTTTTAAAATCGTTATAAAAGAACATTTTTAATAACATTAAAGGCTAGCCAATCGGTTTTTAAGGCCATCTTCAACAACATTAAAACAATGATTGGCACAGGCTTTTCGACATTCAAATTCATCAATAGCGCATGGTTTGTGGAAAATCACTTCAACCCTGACTCGACCATGACCCATGGCGTTAAAAAAATGGCTAGCAAATGGCATAACATCGTACCATGCAAACACATCTCTCTGGGCTTTGCTCATTGGCTTATTTCGATAATGCGTATAAATAATTGATATTGGTTGGATATGAACCGCTAACTCACTATCCTCAACCGATTTAAGCAAGCTAGACTTAAATGGCATCACATAATCACCTGCGGTACTCGTACCCTCAGGAAATAAAATTAAATTGCCACCACTTTGAAAATGTCGAGTCATGACATCGACCTGGCCACGCACCTTGGTGCCTTTTCTTTCAAAAAACAAGGTATTTTGAAAACCTGCTAACTTTCCTAAAATCGGCCATTTTGCCACCTCTGATTTTGCGATGAAGTGGCCAGGAATCAATGAACCCAAAATAAAAATATCTAGATAAGAAACATGGTTCGCCAAATACAATGTCGGAGACTGCTGACACAACTCCCCTTGATGAATGATGGTGATTCCAAAAATTCTACAGCAGCCTTTATGAAATAAAAAAAATAGCCCAGGCTTAGGCTTGATACGAAAAAGTCTCAATATAAAGTAAATCATAGGCATCACAATACACCAAACCACCAAGCATATTGTTGCCAAAAACATTCGTATCATTTTCATGGGAAAAGAATCCACTGCATTAAATATGGTTCACAAGATTCGGATTTTGATCCCGCATTCGATTCGCTTCAACATAAATGGCTACGTATACAGTGTTGAAACTGTGGTCGATAATAGCAGCATCACTGATCTTCGCACCAATTTTTAGATAGCCTCTTAACAGAGGTGGTATAGACTTCTGAGCTGAGACCCACTCTACATATTCATGATGTACCTTATTGAGATCAATGTACTCAGGCACCTTGGGCTTAGGCATCAACGACGCTGGGGCCAAATGATGTTGATACAAATAACTTAAAATCGGTAAATGTGTAGGGACCGAAATTCCAGAAAAACTGGCACAGCCTAACATTACATCAATCTGGTTATCTTGGATAAAGCTCATGGCGTACTTCCAAATTAACATCAAAATGGCACCGCCACGCCCATTAGGGTCAATACAGAAACGACTTAGTTCCAAACACTTTGGAAAGTGTGCTCGAATGCCACTGAGATCGAATGTTTCTTCTGTATAAAAATTTTGTCCAGCGAGCAAGCGGATATTGTAAAATAACCGAAGTGTACCAACCACTTTAAAAGGCTCTCTGGTATCTAAAACAATAATATGAAAGCCATTTTCATCCCATTGATCCATATCTTCTTTTGCCGC
>CAXQRU010000015.1:0-2116 GCA_964226685.1 Polaribacter sp.
GCTGAATAAAATTCAGCCCCGACTTCGAAGACACACCTTACTTAAGGAGCCTCTATATAACACTACGGCTTTTCACTCAAACGAAATTTTTATAAAATCTTCACCATTTTCGATGATGCGGAATTTGATCATGGTCTCATTCCATTTTTTCTTCTTTAGCATTCACTAACCTTTTCATCGAATTGGTTTTAACAATAATTTCGCTTTCGCCCAAAGCAACAGTTGGCAACCAGTCACTCATTGCATTTCCTTAAGATAATCCGAACACCAAAGCGATCAAACAATAACCACTCAAGCAATATAGCATTCTAATTAACAATGGGAAAACGGTTTTAAAATGATAATGACCAAAACCAGTTGGTTGATGGCAGGCGTGATCCGCCAGCCATGTACGATATTAAGAAATGAAAGCAATGTAGACAAAGCTTGGGAGAAAATTCGGACATAAAAAAACCCCGGGAGAAACCGGGGTTTTTTAACAGCATAAAGCCTAAAGGCTCCTCTGTTTTACTGAGAGCGACGGAAGCGCTTGTTGAAGCGGTCGATACGTCCTCCAGTATCAGCAGTCTTTTGCTTACCTGTATAAAAAGGGTGACATGCCGAGCAAACGTCTAGATGAATGTCTTTTGCCAAGGTGGAACGAGTCTCAATAACATTTCCACAGCTACAAGTGGCTTTCATTGCGCCATAATTAGGATGAATATCAGCTTTCATGAGCTTTCTCTCTTAAATGCGTTCTCATTACAGTACCGCCACTGACTTCAGCACGGCACCCAGATGATCGCTATTGGCCCAAAAATGGACTAATTGCTACCAGGGCGCGGATTCTACCAGAAAACCTACAAAATGAGAATACGCCCAGCAAACTAAAAAACAAGCGATTGGGAGTCATATTGTGAAAAACATCAAAAATCAGCCAAACAAAACAAAAATACAACAATAGCCTCTTCAGCAATGGCACCAAAATCTATATAATCGCCTTTTTCATTCGTCAGGATAGGATTTTCACCATGATGACCAAAGTCGTTCTCTTCTTATTATTAATCGCCACGCTGGTTCTAGGTCTCGCCACGTATGTCTGGTATGACTATGTCAATAACACAACCTCACCTTATGACGAGGTTGGCATAGAGATTAACAACATGATGCCAGGCTTTATGAGGCAATGGGGCTGCGCTCAACTCAAAGCAAACTTCCCCAATAGCACACCACCTCTAGGCTGCAACTAACCAATGCCCCTTTTAGGGGCCGCTGACTCCACCAACCGACCTAAAATTGCAGGCTTGACCAAAGCTCTGCAACGACCATCTTTTATCCCGATGAAAGACCAGGTAAAATTCCATTATTTGCACCTATTCAACGCAGGAGTTATTCATGGGCCGCGCCTATCAAAACCGAAAAGAATCCATGGCCAAAACCTCAGACGCCAAGGCAAGAGTGTATAGTAAATATGGTCGTGAGATCTATGCCTGCGCCAAGGCCTCTGGTGTTGACCCAGAGGGCAACTTGACACTAAGAGGGCTGATTGATCGAGCCAAAAAGGACCAAGTACCCACGCATGTTATTGATAAAGCAATAGAAAAGGCCAAAGGCGGCGGCGGCGAAGACTTTGCCCCTGCTCGCTATGAAGGCTACGGCCCCGGTACCTGTATGGTCATCATTGATTGCTTAACCGACAACCCCAACCGAACCTTTGGCGATGTTCGCAACTGTTTCACTAAGACCAAAAGCAAGATCGGCACCCAGGGCAGCGTGGCCCATATGTTCGACCACTGCGCCATCTTCGTATTCAATCATAACGACGAAGATGCGGTTTTGGAAGCATTGATGAATGCCGATGTCGATGTCACTGATGTGGAAAGCGACTCAGGTAAGGTAACGGTATTTGTTCCTCACACAGAATATGCTAATGCTAGGCAAGCCTTGGTCGACACCTTTGCGGATATTGATTTTGATATTGATGAAATTCAGTTTATCCCTCAGACCACCACACCCATCAGCGAAGAAGACAAACCCATGTTTGAAAAATTCATTGAAATGCTAGACAACTTAGATGATGTCCAGCGCGTATATCATAATGCCGAGCTTTAAAATCCTAGCGGGCGCGCTTTAGCGC
>CAXQRU010000016.1:0-7711 GCA_964226685.1 Polaribacter sp.
AAAATGTGATGCTTTATAAGAATCTACATTTAAAATAATATTATCGTTCATAATCACTCTCCTTCCTTCATCTTCTGAATAATAAAATAATGATCTTCCAACATTTGGCTCGGATCTAATTCATCTAGCTCTACCCAGACGGCTTTCTCAGCATCATCGGTTCCTATCACTTCTGGCACACCCTCAATTTCAAAATAAAAGGCATGGGTAATGGTTCTACCCCGACAAGAGCGGTAGGGAGCATCAAACACCTCGTGTTTAGCACGATTGATTGTGTCGGTTGATAGCCTCAATTGTGTTTCCTCTTGTAACTCTCGTAAACAAGCATTGAGCAAGGTTTCATGTGGGTCTAGAAAGCCTCCAGGTAAAGCCCATAAACCCTTGCCGGGCGGCGCCTTGCGCTCAATCAGTAAGACTTTGCTACCTGAGCGCACCACCGCATCGACCGTCACAAAAATCGGCGGATAAGGCGCGCTGGCCCATTGCCGCTGATACTTAGCCACGTATTCAAACTCACCGCGCACATCAGCATAGGCCTCTTGACTCATAAACTCGGTTAGCTCAGCCACCACCGCTTCAGGTAAAGCTTCCGCATCGACCGCTGCCGCCATAAAGAAACGTTCTCTAATGGGGGTCGCACTCAGATTTTGATAGTCCGCTACGGCCACAGAACCCCACTGTGGAAATAAAGACAAATAATAAGAGCTGTGATCTTTATTGTGACCAATCAGACCAATCTTCTTCTGCGAACCAACCGCCTTCTCTACTACCAATCGTACATTATCAACCCAGGCTTTATCATTATAGGCATCATCTTCCAAAGCCTGCACTATCACACGAGATTGATCGTCAGCGGATAAACACGCTCTAATCATTTGCTCGCGCTCTGGCACCAACCAAGGGTTACGATAAGACCTTGGCTGATTGGCTGACCCACATAAAATCAACAAGTTACTGGCTTCAGACAAAGCCTGAGTGACCACTTTCAAATGCCCCTTGTGAAAAGGCTGGAAACGCCCTATAAACACCAAAACGTCATACTCACCACTCATGCCTAACCTCTTTTTAAATGATTTTATTCTTACAACATGGACATATAGTGGCTCACAGCCACTTATATGTCAAGCTATTTTTTTAATGCCGGTCTATGGTAAATTGCCCCAACCTCACAAAAACCAAGAAAATTCGATGCCTCAAACCGAAAAAGACTTTTTAAAACACTACCGAGCCAGTGACTACCCCGCCCCATTAGTCACAGTAGACATGGCCATCTTTACCGTACTCGATGATCAGCTCTGCGTATTACTTGTGAAAAGAGCCCAGCACCCTGCCAAAGGGCAATGGGCGCTACCCGGCGGCTTTATTAACCTAGAAGAAGATAAAGACCTTCAAGCCACCGCTCACCGGAAACTGAAAGAGAAAACCGGAGTAGATGCACCCTACCTTGAACAAGTGATCACCAGTGGCAATGCCTCTCGCGACCCCCGTGGCTGGTCAGTCACCATCGCGTATTTTGCACTCATTGCCAATGATAACAATGATCTGATAGCCGATCACAGCAGCGAAGAGGTAACCTGGAAGCCTATCAGCTCAGTTGAATCACTGGCCTTTGATCACTTGGAACTGCTCGCTCAATGCCACCAACGCTTGCGATCCAAAGTGCACTACACGGCCCTGCCAGTGCACCTTCTGCCTGCTACATTCACTTTAGTAGAACTACAAACTATCTTTGAAATCATATTGGGCAACAAAGTAGAAAAGAAAGCCTTTCGCAGACGAATTATCGATGCTGATATCATCGAAGAAACCGGAGAAATGAGGGCCGGCGTCACACGCCCTGCCAAGTTATACCGTCCCAAAAACAATGGCGGCAATCACTACTTTAGCCGCGCCATTGAAGGGGGCCGCTAAACCAAAGCTGCCATTGTTCAAGCTCTTGGTGCGATAACGGTGAGTAATATGAACCTAGGCATTCTAAATTGTTAGTGATAGCACAAATATCAACTGACCCCACAAAATCTCCCCCAAGCAACTGCTCCAACTGGCGCAGTTGGAACTCCTCAGCCGCCAACTCCCAGCGCTTAACCTGTTCGCGATGCTGACGCCACTCGTCAGAATGGATCAATGGCTCAAGCTTCATTGCCTGCCTCATCTGCCTTATAGGGAGCACGCACATTGAACTGTATCGCTCGGAAAAAGCATGCGCATGAGATAGCTGCTCATCAGACATCACACCTTTATGGGCACCATACCAACCAACAAACAGCAACAAAGGCACATTCCACCCCTGCTCTTGCAGGCTAAGACAAGCATCAGCCACCCCATCAAGCACATACACATCACAGCAATATTGCCATACACCCATACTTAACCTAGTAATTTCATGTCGTTACACGATAAAATGGGACTATAACACAGAGGCATGATTTTTATGGGCGACAACATTATCTTAATCGGCATGGCCGGCGCAGGCAAAAGCACCATTGGCGTTCAGCTCGCCAAGCTTAGAGGCATGGACTTTTCCGATACTGATCTCTTAATTCAATCCGCCCACGAACAAACATTACAAACCATTCTCGATGAGCAGGGCTACCAAGTTTTGCGCCAATACGAAGAAGATATCCTATCAGGGCTTGAGCTTAAGAATACCGTTATTGCCACAGGTGGCAGTGCGGTCTACAGCGAAAAAGCGATGACCCACTTGTCTACTCTCGGTTTAATTGTCTATTTAGAAGTGAGTTTTGACGAGATCGTCCGGCGCGTTAAAAACGTGGATACCCGTGGCATCGCTTGCCCACCGGAACTCACTTTTGAAGATATTTTCAATGAACGCAAACCCCTGTACGAACGCTACGCCGACTTAGCCATTGATAACAATGGCCAGTCTTTGAGTATTGAAATGCTCAACGAAAAGATTGAAGAGCAAAGGGTTAAAAAGGCCTAATTTCGACTCATAAGGATGTAAAGAATGAAAATGGGCACACACAATGAGAACAGCATAAGAACCGTTTGAATCGTTATATATGGCATTATCGACGGCCCAAATTCTTGGGCACCAGCATTTTTTAATATAGAAGCAATGTCGGCACGATTAGCCGAAGCGTACAGCAAGGGAGTGTGGCCATTCTTATTTCGAGCATTAACATCTACACCACTTTGAACCAACAGCTCAACGATCTCAGCACTCCCACTAAGCACAGCTGCATGTAAGCCGGTATCTTCATTAGCATTTAAAGCATTTGTTTGCGCACCAGCGTTGATTAATACTGAAACCATATCTAAATTTTTGAGCATTATCGCCATATGTAGCGCAGCTTCTCCATTATGATTCTTTTGGTTCAACTTAGCTCCAGCCTTAACGAGAGCAGAAACTATTTCACGATTCGACACCCAGGATGCTGAATGCAACACGGTTTCTCCACGACCATTAAATTTCTCAAGGTCGGCTCCTGCCTCCAGAAGAGCGGAGACCATGTCTAGGCCCCCACGACCAACAGCAATGTGCAGCGGCGTATCACCAACATCATTCACCTGATCCAGTTCAGCGCCCTCTGCAAGGAGCGCAGATACAACCTTGATATTGGAGTAACAAACGGCAAGCTCAAGTGCACTTGTGGCACGGCTATCTATTTGAGACAGGTCAGCTCCTGCCTTCGCAAGAATAGAAACCATATCAGGACAGCCTATCCAAATTGCTTGAGAAAGCGCGGTTTCGCCATTGCCGCTCAAGGTATTGAGCTCTGCTCCCAACTTTACAAGAGTGGACACTAGCTCAGGGTACCTCGCACTCACAGCGACATACAAAGCCGCTTCCTCATCCCCCACACCATCCATACTAGCTCCCGCCTTAACGAGTATTGATACAACCTCACAATACCCACGCCATAGAGCAATATTAAGCGGAGTTCTTCCATCACCATCGAACTGATCAACGTCCATACCTGCTTCTAAAAGCATGGTGACTATTTCGGAACTTTCAACTTGAACAGCAATATGTAGCAATGACTGACCATCATCACTGACCCAATCAAGCCTGGCTCCTAAATTTAAAAGGGTCGATACCATTTCTGGAGTAGAATATTTAATGGCAACAGATAAAGCGCTTTCACCATCACTATTTACACGACTCAAATCAGCACCCGCTTTGGCAAGAGCAGAAACCATCTCAAAACTACCTGTCCAAATTGCAGAGCAAAGGGGTGCATATCCTTTATCATTTAGCGTATTTGGATCTAGCCCTGCTTTCACAAGAATGAATACCGCATCAGAACTCTCATGACTCACCGCAATATGCAAGGCCGTTTCACCATAACGATTGAGCTGCGCAAGCTCCAGGCCAGTCCCAGCGAGAACAGATAAGGATTCAAGGTTGCCCCTAGCAGCGATATGTAGCGCCGTTTCCCCCGCACTATTAATTTGATCTGGTTTAGCGCCGCCTTTAATTAGAGCAGCCACAATTTCACACCGACCCGAAGCTGCAATATGCAATGCGGCATTGCCCTCACCATCCAACCGGTTAGGGTCAGCACCCGCGTCTAAAAGAGCAGAGGCTATCTCAGGCTTATCCCACCAGGTAGCAATGTGGAGCGCTGTTTTGCCCCTGCTATCTAATTGGTTAATATCAGCCCCAACTTCTATAAGCGCCAATACCATTTGAAGTGTTGACCATTGAACGGCAGTATGGAGTGGGCTACTGCCATCACTATTCAATTGATCAAGGTCGGCACCCGCCTCTACAAGAACAGATAGCTCCTTAGGGGCACCCCACTGAATAACCACTTCCAAAACGCTTTCTTGGTCACTGTTTATCTTTGAAAGATCAGCGCCTGAGTTTGCCAGAGCATATACCATCTTAGAGTCACCCAGCCTTATAGCGTAATGCAATGCGGTATTACCATCATTGTCTAATATATTTGGATCTACTCCCGCTTTGACAAGAATCGGCACCATCTCAAAATGGCCGCCCCAAGCCGCGAGATGCAGCGTGGTTCTACCAAAACTATTGAGATTACAAGGCTCTGCTCCCACCTCTATAAGCGCAGAAACCATCTCGATACGACCATCAATTACAGCAAGCTCCAAAGCCGTTTGCCCAGAACTGTTGCATAAACTAATCTCTACTCCTGCCTCTATGAGCGCAAAAACCATATTGATATGGCCTTCTCTTACGGCAATATGTAAGGCCATTTCGCCATTATTAGTCATTTGATCGAGTTTCGCCCCCATCTTTATGAGAGCAGATACTATCTCAAGATTTGAATAACAAATTGCATGATGAAGTACGCTTTTACCAGAACCATTTAAGAGCGTAAGATCGGCCCCCGCTTCAACAAGAGCCAATACTAGCTCAAGATTACCCCGCCAAATTGCAATAAAAAGAGCTGTATCTCCAGCCCGAGTGGCTTTATTAACATCCGCTCCAGCCTTCAAAAGTGTTGATACGGTTTCAAACTGTCCCAACATGGCAGCAGTATGCAGTGCCGTTTCTTCATCACGACACAACAAATCAGGGTCTACCCCTGCATTGATGAAAGCAAGTACCATTTCACATTGACCACCCAAAGCAGCTTTATGAAGCGCTGTTTGTCCATAACTATCCAAGTATCGGTAATCAACACCGGCCAAGATGAGAATAGATACAATATCAGCGTTCGAATAACAGACAGCTTCATGGAGTGCACTGTGGCCTTCGCTGTTAATTTGAGTGAGATCTACTCCAGCCTTCAGCAAAATAGAAACCACTTCAGCATTTCTAGATCGAATCGCTAAACTTAATACCGTTTCTTCATCAACGTTCGGCTCATTCGGGTCTATCCCCTCCCTCAAGAGGGTTTTGACAATATCTGGACAGCCTTGACGTGTGGCGAGATGCAGCAGCGAACCACCATCGGCATTTACCCGGCTAAGATCTGCTCCGGCTTCGATAAGCATGGAGACCACTCTAGAATACCCAAACCTAATAGCGGTATAGAGCACATGAGTACCATCAGCACTCAATTTATTAACATCTGCCCCAGCATTTAAAAGCGCAGCTACGATTTCAATATACCCACAGTTGACAGCAATATGCAACGCAGTCTGTCCGCTAGCATTCAGTCTATCAACCTCAGCTCCCGCCCCCAAAAGAACAGACACCATTTCCGCACAGTATAAGCTAGCTGCCACGTGAAGTGCCGTATCTCCATTACTATCTAACTGATCAACTGCAAATCCATCTTCAATAAGAGTATACGCCATATCAACATCGTACTCTTGTACTACAAAGTGCAGTCCCTCACCCTTTAAAATTTTTTCTTCTAAAATATCGTCTTCAATCATATCCATATCTCCTTTTCACGTATTGTAATGTAAATATTCATATTAATCGAAAAAAAGTTAATCCTAGTTCCAGGAGATTACTCCCTGTCATCGCTCAAACTAGCTATACCACCACAATTGTCTAAACTTATAGAAAGGTTTCATAAGACTGCCTTCTCTACTCATAAGGATCAAACACATGAAAGCTGCAATCTGCAGTATGTTGCTGATATTAATTGTTAAATTCACTCACGCTGACATATTTACCGTAGCCACCTTTGAATGGGATCCCTTTGTGAATGCTCAACGCCCTGATAGTGGAATCTCTATAGCAATCATTAAGGCTACATTGGAAAGCCAAGGGCATGAAATAAAACTGGTTCCTATGACATGGGCCCGAGCATTAGTGATGCTAGAAAAAAACAAGATTGATATCCTACCCGCCGTATGGTTTTCTGAAGAAAGAGCCAAAATTATGGAGTTTAGTGATAGTTATGCTTCTAACCGAATTGTTTTTATCAAAAATAAGAGCAATGATTATGAATACAACGGCCTCGCCAGTCTGCACAATAAAACTGTTGGCGTCGTTCGAGATTATGCCTATGGAAATGAGTTTTTAAATGATCCTCAAATTAATCTTTCCGTTTCAAATTCACTGATCAGCAATGTGAAAAAAGTCATAGCCGGTCGAGTGAACCTAACCCTTGAGGATGAAATAGTCGCCAAGACTATTATCCCACCTGATTTACTCAAAGAAGTCGCCTTTACTCAAAATGCTTTAAATGAAAAACCTCTGTACATGACCTGCAGCAAGAGCAACGAAAAGTGCAAAGCTATCATCACCTCATTTAATCAAGGTCTGTCTATCATGAAGACTAATGGTCAACTCGATCAATTACTGTCAGCACCAGGAGTTAAGTAGCAAGGTATCATGTGTGTCTAAGTTTAAGCGTCTGAGCACCGTTATAGTATTTATCATATTACTGGTACAAACCTGCGTATTTTTTGGACTAACCGGATATAACTACTGGAATGAAAAAAATCGATTATATGAGGAGTTGGAACAAAACATCAATCAAACGCGTGAGCGATTAAGTAATAGCTTACCGGTACTGCTTTGGAATTTTAACGAAGAGGCCATTAAACGCAGCATTGAGGCTGAAATCAATAATATTTATATTGAATCAATAATCATAAAATTTTATGAAAAAATTGAATATCAATTTTCCAAATCAGAAAAAACGATCATTGAAAATAAGAGCCTAGGAATTGTATTGAATTACCGTGGGGATGACGGTAGTGGTTATGTTGGCGATCTATTCATCACACCAAACGAAAACATCATAGAAGAGAAACTTCAACAAAAAACTAAAATTATTATTATTCAAAGCAGATCGGAAGAGCGTCGTGTAGG